>CBCTLT010000129.1:0-5316 GCA_965147785.1 uncultured Oscillospiraceae bacterium | reverse complement strand
TGAAGGCCAGCGGCGGAATTCACAGCTATGCCGAAGCCATGGAAATGATAGAAGCCGGTGCGGACCGGATCGGAGCCAGCGCTGGAATTGCGATTCTGGCAGGATTGGAGGAAGAAACATGAAAAACGTAAAAGCCATTGTATTGGCAGCGGGCAAAGGAACCCGACTCCATTCGGAAGCCTATCAGCTGCCCAAGGTGCTGCGGGAGGCCAATGGAAAGCCGCTGCTCCATTATGTCCTGGACGCCCTTTCGTTTTTGGATCAAAAGGACATTGTGCTTGTGGTGGGGTATATGCGGGATAAGGTCATGGCCCGGTTCCCGGGATATGCCTATGCGGTGCAGGAACCTCAGAACGGCACCGGCCATGCGGTCCAGTGCGCGGAGGAGCATCTGCGGGACTTCGACGGAACGGTGCTGGTGTGCTGCGGGGATATGCCCCTTTTGCGGAAGGAGACCTACGAGGCCTTGCTCTCCGAGCATGAGAAAAACGGCTGTCCCTGTACGTTCCTGACGGGCACCAGCGATCTGGATCTGCCCTATGGCCGGATTCTGCGGGACGAGGCAGGAAACTTCCTTCGGGTGGTGGAGGATCGGGACTGTACTCCGGAGCAGCAAAAGATCCGGGAACTCAATGCCGGCGTTTATGCCTTTGACTGCAAGGAACTGCTGGCATGCCTGAAGCTTCTCACCAACGACAATGCCCAGCAGGAGTATTATCTCACCGACGTGCCGGAACTGATGCGGAAGCGGGGCGGCAAGATCGGCCTGTGCTGTGTGGAGCTGGGGAACCAGATCATTGGCGTCAATACCCCGGAGCAGCTGCAGATGGTGGAGGATTATCTGCGGAGGCGGTAAAGGAAAAACGATCGGTGTGCATAAAAGTGGGGAACTTGTTCATATGCTATCCCGGGGTGATGTAATATGAATAAGCACACTTGGAAAACCTATGCATTCTGGATCTTTTTGACAGAAGCTGTTGGCGCGCTGGCGGGATGGCTGACGCGGGCAGATGTACAGCAGTATACCGCTGAGGTTTTGCAGCCGGATTGGGCGCCGCCCAATATCGTCTTTCCCATTGTGTGGACGATTCTGTATGCCTTGATGGGCATTGGAGCGGCCCGGATTGATCTTTCTCCGGCATCGGCGGATCGGACCCGCAGCCTGCGGATCTATTTTGTTCAGTTGGCAGTCAATTTCTTCTGGAGTCTGATCTTTTTCCATTGGCAGGCCTACGGTTTTGCGCTGGCATGGCTGTGCCTGCTGTGGGTTCTGATCCTGGCCATGATCCTGTCCTTCCGTAAGGTGGACAAATTGGCTGCCTGGCTGCAACTGCCCTATCTTTTGTGGGTGAGCTTTGCAGGAATCCTCAACTGGGCTGTCTGGACCCTGAACCGATAATCACAAAAAAGTGTTGACACCATCAAAGAAACATGCTATAATCCTTCGGTAAAAGGAAGTAGGAGCGGCGGCCCCGCCCTCACCGCAGGCGAAAGCGAAGCGGTTTGATAGCGTGATCTTTGTGGATTTGCGTCTTCAATGCGGGTGCCCTGCGGCATCCGCGTTTTTTGTTGGAGGTGTTTCATATCAGCAAACAAGACCATCAGCTCAATGAGGACATCAGAGATAAGGAAGTCCGCGTCGTTGGTTCCACCGGCGAACAGCTTGGCATCATGTCTCCCCGTGACGCCCTGAATAAGGCCTATGATCTGGGCATGGATCTGGTGAAGATTGCGCCCAACGCAACCCCACCGGTGTGCAAGATCATGGATTACGGAAAGTTCCGCTTTGAACAGACCAAAAAGGAAAAAGAGGCAAAGAAGAACCAGCATGTGACGGAGATCAAAGAAGTCCGCATGTCCCCTGGCATCGACACCAATGATTTTAATGTCAAGGTCAAGAATGCGCAGAAGTTCTTGAAGGAAGGCAATCGTGTCAAGGTGACGGTTCGGTTCCGCGGCCGGGAAATGGCCCATACCGAAATTGGAAAGACGCTTTTGGTTCGGTTTGGCGAGATGTGCAAGGACATCGCCAATGTGGATAAGGATGCCAAGCTGGATGGACGGCATATGTCCATGTTCCTTGGCCCCAAAGCAAGTAAGTAATACCCTTTATCATACGGAAGGAGTCACACCATTATGGCTAACAAGATCAAAACGCACTCCGGTGCAAAGAAAAGATTTAAGCTGACCAAGACCGGTAAGGTCAAGAAGGCCTGCGCCTACAAGAGCCACATCCTCACCAAGAAGGAAACCAAGCGGACTCGTCGTCTGCGTCATGGCGGTTATGCCGATAAGACCAATGTGGCGGCGATCAAAGAGCTCATTCCTTATAAATAAGAAATAATTCGGTTGATACTTCAAGGAGGATAACATAAATGGCTAGAGTAAAAGGCGCAATGATGACGCGCAAGAGACGCAATAAGACCCTCAAGATCGCTAAGGGTTATTGGGGCAGCAAGTCCAAGCATTTTAAGATGGCCAAAGAGGCCGTGATGAAGTCCGGCAACTATGCATTCCGTGACCGCCGTGCTAAGAAGCGCGACTTCCGGAAGCTCTGGATCACCCGGATTTCCGCCGCTGTGAAGCCCTATGGCATGAACTACTCCCGGTTTATGAACGGCCTGAAGAAGGCTGGCGTGGATATGAACCGGAAGATGCTTTCCGAGCTGGCCATCAACGATGCGGCTGCTTTTGCCGCCCTGGTGGAGACCGCGAAGAGCGCCCTGTAATTCAGAACGATTTGCATAGTAAGAGCCTGGTGCAGAGTTTTGCTTCTGCGCCAGGCTCTTTTTTGATTGATATTCAGAAAATAGAGAAAATGCAAAGGCTGAGAAATAAACTGAACAGCGGCGCATCATTCTGCGGTTGTAAATATTGCGAAACCTTGATAAAATAAATTCATATGATATTTTTGGAAATCAAGGAGGGTATTTATGAAGCACAGGTACAAGAAGCTGTTGACGCCCATTCGTGTGAGAAATATCGTCATACGGACCCGAATGGGAATGTCCAAATGCAATTCTCAGGAGCAGCAGGGCCCAGAAAATTTCCCGGCGGAGGGAACCATCCGTTTTATCGAAGATGCGGCGAAAAACGGCGCGTCCGTCATTACCATGCCGTCGGCCACGCTGACGGAGATGGACCGAAATCTGTGGGGAGATGCGGCGTTGTTTCCCATGAACAACGCCTTTGTCCACAACTACGTGATTCGGATGATCGACCGAGTCCATGCCCATGGCAGCCTGTGCATGATGCAGTCCCATCGGCGTTTGCCTGACGGACTGAGTTTCTCAGAACCGAAGCCTGGCATGGGGTTCGGACCCTTTGGCCCTGGTGGTCCGGGAGGCCCTCCGGGTATGGGCGGAGGCGGACCCAAAAAGCACAAGATCGGTACGGAAGGCCGGCCGGGCATGTCCTCCCGGGGTATGGGCGGCATGGGAGCACCTGGTGGTGGCGGACCCAAGCGCATGGCTACCGTGGAGGAGATTCAGACATGGATTGAGGACATTGCCAATGATGCACTGGAATATCGGGGCCTAGGATTTGATGTGGTAGAGGTCACTGTGGCAGGAGATGTGGGAAAGAATAATACCCGTACCGACCAGTACGGCGGTAGCCTGGAAAACCGTTGCCGGGCCACCACCGAAATGCTGCAGAAAATCCGGGAGCTCTGCGGCCCCCATTTCCTGATCTCAATGCAGGTCCAGGCTGATTTTGATCCGGAGTGGATCGAGATGCTGAAGATTTGGGATGCCTATGTGGACATCTACCATGTGCGGCCGCCCAGAAGCTGCGGGGAACATCCCAGTACTTATATTTTTGAGGAGGATGAGCCGTTGGCCCTGCCCTATACGGCGGAACTGAAGGCGGCAGGAATCACGGCGGTTGTGGGTGCGGCCTGCGGATTCCAGGATCCGGATGTGATCGAAAAAGCCATCGAGGACGGTAAGTGCGACATGGTGTTCATGGCCCGAACCTTCAACTGTGACCCGGACTATCTGGAGAAAATCATCGAGCAGCGGCCGGAGGATATTACCCCCTGCCTCCGCTGCGACGGTTGCCACAGCGCCATTTGTGCGGTCAATCCCGTGTTTGGCCTGGAAACGGTCTATCCCAGTATGTTTAAGCCCTCCAAGGGCGGCAAAACGGTAGCGGTGATTGGCGGCGGGCCGGCAGGTCTGCGGGCGGCTATGGTCTGTGCCCAGCGGGGACACCATGTGACTGTGTTTGAAAAGAGCGGCGTTTTGGGCGGACAGGCCAATCATGCCGACTATGTCCATGGAAAGTGGGGCATTCAGCGGTTCAAGGCGTGGGAGATCCGGCAGTGTCAGAAGCTGGGGGTTACCTTCCGGATGAACACGGAGGCCACGCCGGAGATGATCGAGGAAGGCAATTTTCAGGCTGTAATCGCAGCCACCGGAGCTGCCCCTGTCCGGCTGAATATTCCCGGTGGCGCAGAGGCCAAGCACCCCATTGAGATCTTTGGCCATGAAGCGGAATTGGGACATCATGTGGTTGTGGTGGGCGGATCTATGACAGCCATGGAATGCGCCATGTATCTCCGGGACACCGGCCATCAGGTGACGGTGATCACCAGAAGCATCATGGGCAACAATATCTCCGGCCATGACGCGCCCCAGACCCTGCGGTATCTCAAGGAAAAGTACAAGGACATTCAGGAAATCGACCACGCCCAGATCCTCTCGGTCACCGATGGAAAAGCGGTATATGAGAAGGACGGCAAGACCCAGGAGATCGCCTTTGATTCCGTGGTGGTCAACGGTGGTGTGCGGCCCTGCGTGGAGGAGGCGGAGCGGTTCTTCGGTACTGCGCCGGAATTCTATGTGGTGGGCGACGCCCAGATCACCCGGGCCCACGGCATGCAGAGCCAGCAGCTTCTCAATACGCCCAATGAGTTTATCAAGGGCAATATGCGCTATGCCAATTTCTCCGCATTTATGGCGGCCAGCAATATCTAAAGCTTGACGGTTACATAGCGAAGCAAAAAATTCCCCGGTGCAGGATCGGTACCTGCACCGGGGAAATTATTTCGTTTACCGGATTTCCAGTCTCCGGGAAGCGGGAACAGCTGCGGTCTTTTTGGGAAGATCCAGCTTCAGCACACCGTTTTCATAGCTGGCAGAGATTTGATCCGCCGCGATCTGGGAGATGTCAAAGCTACGGCTGTAGGAACCATAGTAACGCTCCCGACGCAGATAGTTGCCTTGATCGTCCTTCTGATCGTTTTCGGTCTTGTGCTGGGCCTGGATCGTCAGCTGATCTCCCTCAATGTCGATGGCAATGTCCTCTTTGTTG
>CBCTLT010000128.1:0-5321 GCA_965147785.1 uncultured Oscillospiraceae bacterium | reverse complement strand
CGCCGGTGCGCTTGGGAGGGCCCTTGAGACGGCCGCCGCCTCGCCGAATCCGGGTGGCCTCTGCTCGCTGGCTCAGCAGACCGTCGATGTTTTCGCTGGTATACCGCATACCATTTTGGTCGATGACCCGGGCACCCTTGGTCAGGCACATGGCAGCAAGGCCGTAGTCCTGGGTGATGACCAGATCCCCGGGCTTGAGCCGGGACACAATGGCAAAATCGGCGCTGTCGGCCCCTTTATCCACAGTGATGGTCTCCGCACCGCGACGGGTAAAGACGTGGGCGGTATCGCAGATCAGAAAGCTCTCCACATGACGGCGGACCGCAGCGTTGAGGGCCTGGTTGATGACGGGACAGCCGTCGGCGTCAATGTACAGCCGGAAGGGGGCATATTTCTGCTTCCGGGGTTTTGCGGCTTTTTCCACGGCTTTTTTATACTGGGCCTGATGGATCTCGTCCATGGGATAGACCACCTTGTTAGCTCGCATACTGTCGTCCCGGTTTCGCTTAAAGCTGACCCGGAGCAGATACTCCCCATGCTGGGGGCATTTGCTGGTCCAGACCATACGGCCGGATTCCGGGAAAATGGGTTCCGTGGCCTGGGTGATGGCCCCACAGTAGGGGCACTTGGTTTCTGCAATCCGGGGATCAGCCAGCATGTCCTCAAAGCTCTCAAACCGGGTGTAGTTGGCATAACGGAGACAGTCGAGAAAGGCCTGGTCCCCGTCTCCTTCAAAGTATTTGAGGTAGTCCGGATATTCGGCAATGCCCCGGGGAATATCCAGATGCTTGGCTACCTCTGCGGTGTAGGCGGCGTCATTGAGGCCGTCGTGATAGCTCTCCTCCACGGAAAGCTGAAAAAAGTCCACCGCATAGCTCAGGCCCCGCACCAGATTGCCGGGATCGTGCTGCTGATTAAACATAATTTGAAGGTTGTAACTCCGATCTGTTACGCTGGTGTCCAGACCGTAAAACTGCAAATTTTGACGGAGAATTGGAATGTCATTGAAGCCCCAGGTCAGCAAAATGGGATCTTCGCCGCAAAAGCGGAAAAACCGATCCGTGGCCTGCTGAAAGGTCTCCCCGTGTTTGACATCCTGCCGGGTGATCCCTGTGAGCTTGGAGATCCGGGGAGAGAGAATTTTATACTGCTGGAGACAGCAGGTGGCCTTGAATTGTTCCCCGGTTTCCAGCTTTACGGCGCCAATTTGAATGATTTCAAAGGGCAAGGTGGTGCAGAGCTTGATGGCCAGGGGAGAATCGGGATTCAGAGGCTGGTTCCATTCCAGATCCAATACGATCATTGACAAACTGATTCACTCATTTCCTGTGGATTCAGGGCTTTTTGCGCCTGTGCTGTTTGGGATGGGAGCGGGAAGGTGAGGCGCTGCCTTTTGCGCTGCGCGTTCCGGCGGATCCGGAGGAACCGCCCTTCGGTGGCCGGATCAGGCAGTGCTTTTCATAGCCAATGAGATCTTCCCGGCCGGCTTTCACCAGCGCCTCGTGGACCAAACTATAATTTTTGGGGTTCCGATACTGGATCAACGCCCGCTGCATGGCTTTTTCGTGGGGATTGGTGGCTACATACACCGGCTCCATGGTTCTGGGATCCAACCCGGTATAGTACATAACAGTAGAGATGGTAGAAGGGGTGGGATAAAAATCCGATACCTGCTCCGGGTTTAGGTGATGGCTGTGGAGATATTCCGCCAAAGCGATGGCCTCCTGCAGCGTGGAACCGGGATGGGAGGACATCAGATAGGGTACCACATACTGTTCCTTTCCCGCCTGCCGGGAAAGGGTGAAATATTTTTCGAGAAAACGCTCGTAGACCTGATTTTTGGGTTTCCCCATGAGCCGGAGCACAGAATCCGAGATATGCTCCGGGGCCACCTTCAGTTGACCGGAAACATGATATTGCACCAACTCTCGGAAAAAGCTGTCGTCCGGATCTGCCAAAAGATAGTCAAACCGGATGCCGCTGCGGATAAAGACCCGTTTGACGCCAGGCAATGCCCGCAGCTTTCGCAGCAGAGCGAGATAGTCGCTGTGATCGGCGATCAGGTTCTTGCAGGGGGTGGGAAACAGACATTGCCTGGTGGGACAGGCGCCGGATTTCAGCTGCTTTTCACAGGCTGGCTGCCGGAAATTGGCGGTGGGACCGCCTACGTCATGAATATAGCCCTTAAACTCGGGATCCTGAGTCAGCAGCTTGGCTTCCCGCAGCAGAGATTCATGGCTCCGGGTCTGGATGATCCTGCCCTGATGGAAGGTCAGGGCGCAGAAGCTGCATCCCCCAAAGCAGCCCCGGCAGCTTTGCAGGCTGAATTTGACCTCCCGGATGGCGTCGATTCCCCCGTCCTTTTCGTACATGGGATGATAGGTGCGCTGATAGGGCAGGTCATAGGTGTCGTCCATTTCCTGCTGGGTCAGTGGCTCCTGAGGAGGATTCTGGACCAGGAAGGTCCGTTCGTCATAGGGCTCCACCAGTGTTTTGCCGGAAAAGGGGTCGGTATTGCGGGACTGGACGGCAAAGCTTTTTGCATAAGCACGTTTGTCCGCCAGCAGCTCCGGGTATGTGGGTAAAAGGGTATAGTCGTATACGTTGTCCAGAGAAACGGCCTTATACACGGTGCCGCGAATAAATGTGAGGTCGTGCACGCTGAGCCCACTGTCCAGGGCCTCCGCGATTTCCACAACGCTGCGCTCTCCCATGCCATACATCAGGAGGTCTGCCTGGGAATCGAGAAGAATGGAGCGCTTGAGCTTGTTGGACCAATAATCGTAATGGGCCAAACGGCGAAGGGAGGCCTCAATTCCGCCGATGAGAATGGGCGTTTTTTTGTAGCTGCGACGAATCAGATTGCAATAGACCACAGTGGCATAGTCCGGCCGCAGTCCCATTTTTCCGCCGGGGGAAAAGGCGTCGTAGCTTCTGCGGCGCTTGGCCACGGTATAGTGATTGACCATAGGGTCCATATTGCCGCCGGTGACGAGAAAGGCCAGGCGAGGTTCTCCCAGGATCCGAATACTCTCGGGATCCTTCCAATCAGGCTGGGGGATGATTCCCACTCGGTAGCCTCGGGATTCCAGTACCCGACTGATGATAGCGTGGCCGAAGGTGGGATGGTCCACATAGGCGTCGCCTACGATGTACACAAAATCACATTGATCCCAGCCCCGGGCCTGCATATCCGCCCGGGAGACCGGCAAAAAATCGCCCATGGGTATCCTCCTTCCATTACATTCACATCTATTTACTATATCAGATACGTTGGGAAAAGTCCAGAAAAAGCAGGCGAATCCATAGGGGAGAAAAAGCCGCACAGGCCAGGCCTGTGCGGAAAATCGTCTAGGATACCAGCTTCTTTACAACGGGAATATTTTGAAAAAGCAAAACAATTCCGCAGGAGATGACAAACACCGCGATTGTTTGCAGGGGAATGGTTCCGGGAAAATCCGGCCATGGCGCAAACCGCTGAAAGGACAGGATCACCATGGGGTGCAGAAAATAGATGCCCGGTGTGCAGACAGAAAGCCGGTGGAGCCAGCCGGAGGAATCACGGAAGGGATGTTTTTGGTGCCGGTACCGTATCCATACATATACCGCCAGGCTGGTTACGATGACGTTGGGGGCGAAAAAGCTGTACAGCAGATCATTGGGCCCTTCAGACCCATGAGAGAGCCAGGCGGTGCCCAGATAGGTGACGACAAAACCAAGAATACCCAAGAGGTAGAGCAACCGACGATGCAAAGAGGATAGGGGATAGACCCGGAGATAATACCCTGCCAAGTAGAGAAATACAAAACCAAGCGTACAGTCCAGCTTCATCTTGTCTACCACTGTATTCAGGGTGGGAAAACATTCGCTGCGCAATAGGATTATCACAATGGAGCCGAAAAAGAAGGTCAGCCCCAGCCCATACTCCAATTCCTGACGGCTGGCGCTTCGGCAAAAGGCGGACAAAAGCGGGGTAAAGAGGTACAGTGCGAAAATCGCATAACAATACCACAAATGGACCGGCTGGGTCAACAAATATTTTACGCAAGCGGTGAAATTCTGGGGGAAAGATTGCAGGGTCAAAACATCATATACCAAAAACAGGGCGGACCAACATATCATAACCACCAAAATATGCAGGCAGCGCTTCCAAATGGAGAAAAAGGACGATTGGCGGGACAGCATGTAGTGGCCGCTGATGAGCACAAAGACCGGTACGGAAAAACGGGCAAGGGCACCCCAAAACAGGTGCCCGGAAAAATTGGATGCTGTGTGAATCATCACGACAAAAAGCGCGGCCAGTAGTTTTAGTACATCGGTGTCCGTGTCTGTCTGTCGTCGAGAGGCCGACATGGGAGCACCACCTTTCGCGAATGTTGTTTGGAAGGTAAGGGGAAACTCACCGGCCGTTGCCAAAGAAGAATACGGCCAGCATGCCCGGACCTACATGCGCACCAGTCAAAGGCTCATGCATGGAGAGAATGAGCTCCTTTGGCTTTGCAATGTCCGATATTTTTTCTGCCAGCATCTGGGCCTCCTCCAGACAATCTCCATGGGAGATGGCCACGCGCTGACTGCCGGCCCCGATCACTTTTTTTGCATAGATGGCAGACAACTCTGCGATGGCACGCTTTCTACCGCGGATCTTGCCACAGACTACGATCTTGCCTTCCTCGTCCCCCCGAAGCATGGGCTTGATCTGCAGCATGGTGCCAATGGCGGCAGAAATACCGGACACACGGCCGCCACGCTTTAAGAACATGAGGTCGTCCACCGTAAAGTATTCGCACAGATTGTCCCGGTCATAGTCCAGCTTAATGGCTGCCTGGTCTGCACTGAGACCATCGTTGCGATAATCCGCGGCTTTGCATGCCAGAATACCGGTGCCCAGCCCTGCACCCATGGAGTCGACGATCCTGACCGTTCGTTCCGGATACTCCTCCATCAGAGATTGGGCTGCGATCCGAGCGGCTTGAATTGTGCCGCTGATGCCGGAAGAGATGCCCACATACATGACGTCTTTCCCCGATTGGACCTCTGGCAGAAAGGTTTGATAGAACGTATCTGAATTGATCAACGAGGTTTTTACATGGGCACCTTCCCGCAGCCGGGTATAATAGCGGTGACCATCGAAACCGTCGGGATATTCCGGACATTGGGAAACGACCCCGTCAATCTCGTAGGTGAAGGGAATCACGCGGATGGCAAGCTCTTGCAGCTTGCGGGCAGGCAGGTTGCAGCCGGAGTCAACAAAAAGAGTGTAGGACATGAGGAATCTCCTGTGATATAATAATTAATATTATATTACCGCGGATACATCT
>CBCTLT010000127.1:0-5325 GCA_965147785.1 uncultured Oscillospiraceae bacterium | reverse complement strand
CCGACATCGACCTGGTATTCACCACCTCCGATGACTTTGGATATGGCGCATACAACGCCATCAAGGCCGCCGGCAAAGCCGGACAGATCAAGATCGTCTCCATCGACGGTCAGCAGGAGGTCCTCCAGGCCATCAAGGCCGGCGAATGGGATCTCACCGTCTATCAGACCCCTGCCATGATGGCGGAGAAGCTGGTGGAAGTTGCCAAGCGGGTCTTTGCGGGAGAGACAATTGAGGACTATAATCAGAATACGGATTACTACCTCGTCACTGCAGAAAACGTAGACGACTATCTGGAATAAAAAGACCTGGGGCGCTGGCTTGCCAGCGCCCCAAAGCATTATCACAAAAAGCAGCCCAGGAATGCGGTCGCATTCCTGGGTTGCACCTATTTGAAGTATCTTTGAATCCGGTATCACCCTCGAAGCAGCGGCAAAATCTTTTTCATTCCTGCTACTAATGCATCGATTTCTTCTTCCGTGTTATAAAAGGCCGGTGAGATCCGCAGGGTATAGGGCACCTCCAACGCCTGCAAAAGGGGTTGAGCACAGTGATGTCCGGATCGGAGTGCAATGCCCAGCTGATCCAGCAATACCGCGGCATCAAAGGGCTGTACACCGTCTATGGTAAAGGAGAGGCAGCCCATGCGAGCTCCTGTCCCCAGCACATGAACGCCCTCCAATTCCTCCAGTCTCTGCTCCGCCAATTTTAGCAGCCGCTCCTCATGGGCTTGCCATCCCTGGGGCAGCTGCATGCGATACTGAATAGCTGCCGCCAATCCTACAGCACCGGAAACGTTGGGGGTGCCTGCTTCCCCGGATTGAGGCGACTGGGCAAAGGTGGTTTCCTCCACCGTCACCCTGTCCACCATACCGCCGCCCCACAAGACCGGTTCCATGGGCTCCCGGCAGTAGAGCAGCCCAATTCCAAAGGGTCCCCCCAGCTTGTGGCCGGAACACACAAAAAAATCGCAGCCCAGTTCCTCCACATTCACCGGCATATGGCACACAGACTGGGCTCCATCCACCAGCACCAGGATGCCCCGGTCATGGGCCATGCGGCAGATTTCCTGAATAGGCGTTACCGTGCCCAACACATTGGAACACTGAGTAACAGCCAGCAATTCCACAGTTTCATCCAAGCACCGCTCCAGCTCATGCAAATCCAGCTGTCCCACTGCCGTGATGGGAACCACCCGGAAAGGACGACCTTCCCGCAGGCACACCTGCTGCCAGGGCACAAAATTGGAGTGATGCTCCAGCACCGACACCACCACGCCGCCGGTCCTGTTTTCCGAAAACCATGCTGCCACCCGGTTGATGCTGTCGGTGGTCCCGGCGGTAAAGGTGATTTGTTCTGGGGCAGCCCCAAGAAAGGTCCCACAAACCCTCCGGGCATTTTCATAGGCCTCAGTGCAGGCATCGCTGAGGGTATGGATACCCCGGTGGACATTTCCCCGCCGAAGTTCCAAATGTTCAATAGCGTCCATCACCGCCCGGGGCATTTGAGCAGTGGCGGCGTTATCCAGATACACCAACGGTTTTCCGTGGACGTATTCTGCCAGGGCAGGAAAGTCCCCGCGAACTTGCTCAGGCTCAAAGCACATTACGCAGCCTCCTTTGCAGTTCCGGCAGCAGGCCGGCGATATTTCCCGTCCGTACAGCAGAAAAGTGTTCCCTGATTCCCAAGTCATTCAGCAGATCGAAATTGGCCTGGGCCACCGCTGTCACAGGTTGCCCGTCCAGCACCTCCCGGAACAATGCCAGCACCCCACGGATCAGCAGCGTATCGCTGTCGGCATCCAGGTAAAATTGTTCATCCTGCACCCGCACCCGCAGCCACACCTGGGATTGGCAGCCTCGATAGAGATACGGCTCCTGCCGCAGTGTCTCATCCACAGGCGGCAGGAGTCTGGCCAATTCAATCAGATAGGTATAGCGGGAAAAACTGTCGGGCAGTGATGCAAATTCTTCTTTCAGTTCCTGTATGATTTTTTCCATAACCCTAACTGCCTCGCTGTTCCACAAGAAATGCAGCCAACTGCCCCACAGTTTCCAACGCGGCAGACTGGGCCGGCGTCATGGTCACACCAAAATCATCCTGCACTGCCTTCATCAGCAGCACCTTTTTGGCAATGACGGAGGACGCCCCGCTGCAGGATCGGGAAATATCTCCCCGATACAGTCCCTGTTTTTTCAGCTCCAGAATATGCCGGAGACTGACGTCCGCCAGATCGAGAATCTTATCGCTGGTACATTGCGCAGGCGTGAGCATAAAACGGTCCAAAATATACGCTCGCAAAATGGGATAAACCGTCTCTACGGTATAGTCGTCCAGGGACCGGTATGCCGCAGCATACCGGTCCTTTTCCCTTGCGGCAGATTGGACGCCGGCAAGGAGTTCCTTTCGGTCCATCAGGCAGTGATCACTTCCAGGCCCAGATACTTGCCCAGGGCACAGACCTGATCAAAGCAGTCGCCATATACCAGCGGCACATGGTTGCCCACCTCCAGCTGCTTCTGGAAGAAGTCGTCGCCATCCTTGACCCGGAAGAATACACCTTCACTGCAGGAGTAGTCCTCAAAACCTACGCCGCCGACAATCTCGCCCTTTGCCACAAACAGTTTCGAGCAGCTGGGGTCGATCCGGGCCATGGTGATGGTCTGTCCCGCATCCTGGGTGAAGTCATACCGCAGCGTCACGCCGAAGCCACTGGCGGCAAAAGGACGAATGGCATAGGGAGCCTTGGGGGCATCCCACCCCTTCATGTTCCGCCGGGGCACCGCGTGCCAGGTCAGGATCACATTGTCGGGATCCGCCTTCACCACATCCATGCACTTGTCGTCAATGGTGGTATGGAAGAAGGGCGACAGACCATAGCGTCCCGTGGCAATGGCCTTGGCGTCGTGGGTGGTGTTGCCCATGTAGGCAGGCGCATCCATCATGGTGGAAAGGATGGCAATGGAAAGACATGCAGGAATATCATATTCGCAGGCCGAGGGTACGCCCATCTCTCCCAGCAGGGAATGGGTCAGACAGAAGGTCATATGTTCCTCGTTGAGCCGGCGGGTAGCGCAGGCATCCGGACAGGGCACCGCAAAGGCATTGCAGCCGTAATAGTCCAGCATCTTTTTCACCGTAATGTAAAACCGCTCGGAGTTGAGAACCTCCTCCCGGGTCATGTCGCACTCCACCGCGTTGCCCATCAGGTCGTCCGCCAGGGCTTCCATCTCCTGCACATCCTCTTCTGTGGGATTCAGGGCGGCCCGACCGGGCAGGGTGTAGTTTTCCCCGGATTTGCCGATGTGGGTCTGGTCAATCAGCTCATGGAGATTGACAAAGGTGAACTGGGTCCCCAGCACATCCGTCACATGCTCCAGATTCACAAAGTTGCCCATGTCGCTGACGGAACGGGTTGTACCAAATCGTGCCGCACACAGCACTCGGGTCTCCCGAAGCATTTTCGCCGTCCGCATGACCTCCAGGAAGTCCACCGTCTCCTTCCAGCTACGGAAGGCATAGGTGTGCAGGCCTCTGGCTCTGGTGGCGGAGATCATAATGGTCTGCATACACTGGGGCCCTGGAATGGAGATCATGGGCTTGCCAGCTTTCTGGGCAAAGTCGATCATCAGATCTGTGAGCCGCCCCATGGGGCCCACCAGATAGACATCCACCTGGTCCCGGTCCCGGAGCATTTCTTCCATAATCTCAGGCGTCACCAAAAATTCCTCATTACGGTCCACCCAAACCGGCTCCATCACATGGAAGTGGGGACTGGTCAGGTTCTCCGCAATTTCCTCCTTGGCTCCCTTCACCAGCTCCTGGTTGGCCATATCGTCAAATTCCTTGGTGAGTTCAAAGCCCTTGCCCATCCGGCAGGGTCCCTCGAACACATAGTCGTGGTGCAGCGTCACCAGCACAGGCTTGATATGGAGTTTGACGTCCTTTCCAAGATGAATCATTTGCGTATCCTCCTGTTTATTTTCTCTATATTTTGATTATAGCGAGGGCGAGCACAAAAGAGAAACAACATCTTTTCTCTTTTACAATAAATTATTGTGAATTGCAAGTGCCATCCGCCTAATAAAGGTTTTTTCTCAACACCACTGTTTGATCCACACTTTGCAGTTGTGAAAAACCTACAACACGATATTCACTCCCCCATATTGTCGCTTCGTTTTTTACCTTGCGGCTTCGTATCTTCACAGCAGCTTTTTTTCAACCTGTGCGGATTCTCAGCCTCCGGTGCCTGGTTGTCGTCAACTTTTCCTTGACTTTAATATAATAATTCGCTAATATGTTATCAGTCCATATGCGGTATTGTTGCCGCACCATCATGTAAGGAGCGATACATATGAAAAAAATTTCAGCCCTACTGCTGGCCATGGCCATGATTTTCTCCATGGCAGCCTGTGGCACCGAAACTCCCACGGAGGTCAGCGCCTCCACCCCCGAAACCTCTGCCGAAACTGCCGCTACTGAAGAGACCGCAGCTCCCGCGGAGGAGTCTTCTACTGAAGCAGCCGGCTCTACTGTCGAAGCAGAAGGCGACCGCACCACGTTTATTGTAGGTTTTGACGCCGAATATCCCCCCTACGGATACATGGATGAATCCGGCGAATATGTAGGCTTTGATTTGGATCTGGCGCAGGAGGTCTGCGACCGCAACGGCTGGGAGCTGGTCAAGCAGCCCATCGACTGGGACACCAAGGATATGGAGCTCAACTCCGGCACCATCGACTGCATCTGGAACGGCTTCACCATGACGGGTCGTGAGGAGGACTACACTTTCTCTGTTCCTTATGTGGACAACTCCATTGTATTTGTGGTCATGAACGACTCTGATATCCAGACCAAAGAGGATCTGGCCGGCAAAGTGGTAGTGACCCAGGCGGATTCCTCCGCCCTGACCGCCCTGACCAGTGAAGAGGACAATGACGAAAACCTGGCCCTCACTGCATCTTTTGCAGAGTTGCAGCAGGTGGCGGACTATAACACCGCGTTTTTGAACCTGGAGTCCGGAGCGGTGGACTGCATCGCCGTGGACATCGGCGTGGCCCAGTATCAACTCTCCTCCCGGGGCGACACCTTCCGGATGTTGGAGGAGCCCCTCTCCACGGAGCAGTACGGCATTGGCTTTAAGAAGGGCAACGAGGCCCTGCGTGACATTGTCCAGGATACCCTTTTTGAAATGTACAAGGATGGCGCCTTTGACGAGATCACCGCAAAATACGCCGACTACAATCTGCCCGACATGGTCTGTCTGGGCAACTACGTAGAGTAAGCTTGACCCATCGGGGGCAGCCATGGCTGCCCCCATTTTAC
>CBCTLT010000126.1:0-5338 GCA_965147785.1 uncultured Oscillospiraceae bacterium | reverse complement strand
GACCTGTTCCGGCAGTTCCAGCGGAATCACCGTAATCTCCACACCCAATTCCCGTCCCAGCCGCCGGGCATCCTCCCATTCAAAGGCCGGCTGAAAAGGCGTTTGGACAAAGTAGGGCCGTACCTCCGCCCCGGCAGCCAACGCCGCCCACAGCAGATAAGCCGAGTCTACCCCACCGGAGAAGCCCAACGCCACCTTTGGATGGGCCGAAAAGAAATCTTGCAGTGTCATATGTTCCTCCGTTTTTCGCTTGGTCTATCCCTGCACCACAAGGAAAAATTGCCAAAAAGGCCCGCGTCTGCTCCCAAACGCCGTTGCCTTTCTGGCAATCTCAGTCTTATGGGAAAACCACCAGGTGACGTATTTTCTAATCCTGCAGATTTTCACCGTGCGGACTGCCGTCACCCTATCCGTTCATCAACATCTCCGGAATACATATTTTTTAGGACAGGGCGTCCAGAATACCGGCAATTCCCTGCTCCCGGAATACATCCTGATAATAGCCCAGTTCCCGGGAAATCAGCCCGTCAATCACTGCCATGCCCAGCAGTTCCACCGGAGCCTGGTCGTCGGTGAGCAACAGTTCCCCTGGCGTATAGGGTTCCAGATTTTCCGCTACACCAGAGAGCAGCTGTTTCAGTTCTCCTTCAGGCAAAGCGTTCACCCGAGTCCCCAGCGTATCCAGCACCCCGTCCTCCACGGTGGCAAACAGTTCCCGGTTGGTGGTTCCAGCCACATCCACCGTGGCCACATTTGGAAATACGGCGGCGATGGTGTCAGACAGATACTGGTTGATATTGCCCTCCGTGTCGGTGTGCATATTCATATTCACCACCATGACGCCGCCCGGGTTCAAATGCTCCCGTACCAGGGTAAAGAATTCCACCGAGGACATCTGAAAGGGAATGGTGATATCCTGATAGGCGTCCACCATAATGACGTCATAGGTGTTCGTATCCCCGGCCAGATAGGCCCGGCCGTCGTAGGTCGTCACGGAAATATCCTCCGGCAGGGCGAAATATTCCCGGGCCAGATCCGTGATCTTTTGATCGATTTCCACCCCGGAAATCTGGCTATCTGGAAAATATCGCCGGGTCTGCACCGCAAAGGTACCTGTTCCCATGCCCAGTACCAGCATATCCGTTTCCTCCTGATCCGCGCCCGCCATCAGCGGCGCGGCTAGGGCATAGTCGTAATACATACCCGTGAGCCCTGCGTCCTTTTTGTACACTGACTGCACCCCAAAAAGCACGTTGGTAGAGAGGATCACGCTGTCGTCTGTGTCCTTCACCTGAAGATAGTTATAGATGCTTTCTCCCTCATAGAGAAGGCTGTCCTCCCAGAAGGCAAAGCTGCCTGTATGACCAAAAATCGAACAGAGGACAAACAGTACCGCAGATACCACACAAAGTACCACTCGACGCCGGGCACTGATGAAGTACAGCAGCCCCAGCACCAGCAGGATGCCGGAAAAGATCAGGAATGTCACCGCTGTTCCCACTGCGGGAATCGTCACAAATGTGGGCAAAAACGTGCCCAGAATACTGCCAACCGTGTTAAAGGCGCCCAGGCTGCCCACCACCTTGCCGCCCTCATCCAGGCTTTCCACCGTATACTTCACCAGAGAAGGTGTCACCGTTCCCAGCAGGAACAGTGGAAATACAAACACGATCATGCAGGAGAGAAAGGCTGCCAGAATCAGAAAATTATTGCTGACCGTCAGCACTAGGGCTCCGGAGATCAAAAGGATGATATATTTCCCCACCAGAGGAATGGCAGCAATCCATACTGCCGCCACGATCAGCCGCCGATAGAGCCTGTCCGGGTCGGGATTTTTGTCCGCCGTGCGTCCACCGTAAATATTTCCTAGGGCCATAGCAATCATGATGGTCCCAATAATAATGGTCCAGACGATCTGGGAAGAACTGAAATAGGGTGCCAACAGCCGGCTGGCCCCCAGCTCCACCGCCATTACCGACATACCGGCAAAAAATTCTGTCAAATATAAATAGAGTTTATTACTCAGGATCTTAGGCCGTTCCATGGCATCTGCTCCTTCCTTTGCAATGGTATCATTATATCCGCCAAGCCGTCAAAAGGCAAGGGGCAGGCACCTGGCACATTAAATTTTGTTTACAGCTTGTTCAAACTCTTGCGTCTACTCTGAATTTCTTTACAAACGGTTCAAAATCTGTTCAGGATTCCGCAAAACTCCCATTGTATCATGGAACCATCAAAGGAAAGCAATCGCCACCCCATACAGACGGCGGTTTTGACATACATCTCCTTACTTCATTTCTCCTTTCATTTCATGCAGCATACGCCCCCGGACTTGCCTTGTCCGGGGGCGTTCGCTGTTCTTTTCATGTCCGGCCCCGGCTGCAGAGCCGCACGAAGAACCGGGTGGGCCGGAAAATCAGGTCTGTCCACCGGTACCGGCTTGCCAGCCATGCCAAACCCAAGCAGATGCCCGTACTGGCCACAAAGTTTACCCATACGCTGCACCAGGGTCCTGTGATCCCCAACATCGGCAGCAAGCTCCGCAGGCCTGCCGTAAAAAACGTGTGCAGAAGATACAGTTCCAGGCAGTGTCTGCCGCAGATCTGCAGCAGCTTCACCCGGGACGGCACGCCGCAGCGGTAAAACAGCGCCAGGAAGATATAGCTGGTAGAGAGCGCAATCAACAGTTTCCAGTTGGCGTACCAACTGCGTATATTCCAGAACAGATAAAAATACGCAGCCCCAGAGAGCAGCATGGCAGAAACCCCCACCAGCTTGGGATGAGCCAGATATGCAGGCCGCCGATAGAGCAAAGCGCCTAGGGCAAAGAAGAAAAAGTGGTATAGGATTCGATAGAGCGTCAGCTCCGTCCAATCCAGGTGCAGCTCTGCCGCCATAATCGCCACGGCCCCCGGCAGCAGCAGCCAGTAGGGGCGCCAAGAAGCCACTTGCGTTACGGCCCCCAAAAGGTAGAATACAAGAAGCACATAAATGTACCAGAAGTTGCCCAGGGGTTCCACGAACATCCGCCGGAGATTCTCCAGATCGTATGGCTCGTTGACCATATCAGGCACGATCTGTTTCACCACCCACTGCACCACAGCAAAGAGCACATAGATCCACAACAGGTTAAAGAGCTGCCGGCCATAGCCTTTCCAGCGAAGTTTGTTTTCCCGCCAGTAGGCCAGCGAAAAGGTATAGCCGCTGATGAGGAAAAACAGGGGCATATGGAAGCTGTAAATCCAAGTGCGGACATTGTAAAAGCTGAGATAGGCCTCCGGGAAGGTGTAGGCGTCCAAATAGCCACTGAGCACATGGCCCAGAATCACCAGCAGGATGCCAAATCCCTTGAGGCTATCCAGCCAGGCCTCTCTGGCGGGGTGGTCAATCCGACTCATGATTGCGCACCTTCCCCAAAAGCTCCTTTCCCAGCCGTCCAAAGTACCGAAATTCCTTGGTCCTCCAAAACACCAGAATCATAAGGATATTCGGCACCACGAGACAGATTAGTGTTCTGGGAATCAAACTCAAAAGGCTGTAGCCCACCAATTGACAGAGCCATGTGGTAATCAGGCAGATGGCTACCCCCATCACGGTATAGCCAGAGAACCGGACAAAATAATCCCGCAGGGGCAGATAAAATACGTTGTGATACAGCACCAGCGGTTCCACCCACAGGCTGGTGGTTACCGTAGATACCAGCGTTCCCAGGAAAATTCCCATGATTCCAAAGGGCTTTGCCAGCAAGATGGAGGCCACCAGATTGATGACAGATTCAAACAAAGGCTTGAATCTGTCATTCCAGAAAGCACCCGATGCGTCCCGGAAGGTCAGCACAGGCCGGCGCATACCATATAGGTAAAAGTTGATGACCAGCACGATCAGCGTGCCGTCGTCCAAAAGCCAGCCCCGGTTTCTCAGCCACAAAAACTCAATAAAGGGATGCAGCAGGTTGAGCAGGCAGATGGAGCAGAAGGTGAACACCCAGAAAGCGAAGAAGAACACATCGTTGAAGGTCTCCTTCAGCCGGTTCACATCCCCGCCCTTCACCGTGGC
Source organism: uncultured Oscillospiraceae bacterium (assembly GCA_965147785.1). Lineage (GTDB taxonomy): Bacteria > Bacillota > Clostridia > Oscillospirales > Oscillospiraceae > HGM13006. The sequence continues at coordinate 1,282 of CBCTLT010000126.1, read as the reverse complement.
AGAGAGATTGCCCACACTGGCCACAATGGATTCGAAGATCTGGTTGGTGATGGTCTGCAGGGGATGGATAATGGTATAGTAGTTGTTGTAAAGGCCGGCGGTGGCCAGACCGATGAGCTTGGAAATGAGAATATTGTCCGTGGAGTTGACCACCACGGCCCCCACTTTGTGCATACTCATGGCCGCTACATTCCGGAAGATGATCCGAGCATCCTCCCGATCCATAGGCTTTACATTCTTGTCCCGGAGATAGGGGTAGAGCCGATCTGCCTTTCGGGCCAAAATAAAATTCTCCAACCAGGTGGAGATCACCTGGAGCACCAGAAATATCACATAGTTTTGGGTGATCGCCAGAAAAATGATCTGAACCACATTGAGAATGAAGTAAGCTCCATAATGGATCGTGGTCTCAATGTACTTTTTCTGATCGCATACGATCAGGCTCCGCTTGTAGGAGTAGAAGTAGGACACCACCGTATTGGCTACAAACAGCAGGTAGATGACGTTGAGGTTGGGAATATCCGGCACCTCATCCATAAATACCGTGTAAAAGGGCAAAAAAGCCAGGCCCAGGGCCGCGATGGCCAGGCCAATGGCGATATAGGCCTTTTTGTAAAAGGCCATGTGGCTCTTGATTTTCTCCACATCTCCATCCGCCAGGGGCTTATAGAGGCTATAGGCCATGGCCGGCCCTACCCCCAACTCCACCAAGGAGAGCATGGTCAGCACATTGGTAAACAGGCCGTTGAGGCCCAGGTAGGTCTGATTCAGATAGTGAAGAAAAAAGACTCTGGCAAGCAGATTCACCAAAACGCCGCCAAGCTGACCCATCATGGCCACCAGGACATTGCGTATGGAATTTTGCGTACGGGCCATGGGGCAACCTCCAAACAAGAAAAAATATGCGTGCTCAGTCCAAAATCTGAGCCATATCTCTGGCGCGGATCAGCCGCTCCACATAGTAACCAAGGAACACCAGCCCATAGATCAAAAGGCCGTTGCTGTCCAGAAACGGTTCCATGGTAGTCATTACGCCCACCGCCATAAGCCCTGCGGACAGCAGGCAGGCATAGGGATGTCTGCGATGGATCAGCAGCTGCCGTCCGGCCCGCTCCAGCATCATCAGGAACGCGATCAGCGCGAAGACACCGCCCTCCACCAAAATCTCCAAAAAGGCGTTGTGGGCATGGTAATACTTTCCTTTGGACAACCGGTAAACCTTGCCAGACTGGGCAATGCCGTAGCCCAGAAAAGGAGATTCCAGGATCATTTCTATGGCCTT
>CBCTLT010000125.1:0-5339 GCA_965147785.1 uncultured Oscillospiraceae bacterium | reverse complement strand
TTTCTGGTGTATGCATTGCCGGTGCTGCTGTTTTTCGGCGGCTACTTCGGGGCAGAGGCACTAGGAATTCCAGGCAGCTTGCCGGGCGTGGTCGGGTTTTTCCTGGGATTGGCGGCGGCAGTGCTGGTGAGCCGGAGAAAGACCAAAACCGGCCGGGAGATCCGGTTTCGGATCGTAGGCTTCGGGGCACCGGCGGAGCATGGAAAATAGGAAACATGAAACAATATGGACCTTGGAACGAATATGGTTCCAAGGTCCATTGGTCTATATGCGTCGGTGCCTTAGCGAACCAGTCGCCGCTTCCATTTGCCGGAGATGAAATAAAAGCCGCCGATGAGGAAGGGCATATAACCTGCAAAGGCGTTGCCCAGCCAGAAGCCCATGATGCCCATGTCCAGTGCCAGACCCATCAGCATGGCCAGACCGATGCGGCAGATCACCCCGTCCAGCAGGCCCACGATCAGGTTCAGCCTGGCGTTGCCGCTGCCGTTGATAAGGGCAAAGAAGGGGGAGCGCATGGCAAAGCCCACATAGAGCAGTACTGCCACGGGAATGTAGGTCATGGCCATGGACAGGACCTCCGGATCAGAGTTGAACAGGCCGAAGATGGCCTTGGGGAAGAAGATGGTCAGGAAGGACAAAATGGCGGCGAAGGCCAGATCCAGCACCGTGGAGACGCCGATGATCTTGGGCACCCGGTGGTATTTTTCCGCACCGATGTTTTGACCCACCATGGAGCTGCCGGCGGTGGACAGGGCGTTGGTGACCACGGAGGTGATGGAGGCCAGCTTGTTGCCTACACCGGTGACGGCAGAGGCTACCACACCGTAGGCGTTGATATAGGAGTTGACAAACAGCATGGAGATCTGAATGGCTGCGGACTGGAGGCACATGGGAAAGCCCAGTTTGATGAGCTTAGGCAGGATCTCCCGGTCGGGCTTAAAGCTCTCCAGCTTGAAGTCAAAGCCGAAGGATTCCTTCCGGCGGTAGAGGTAGATGATGGCCCAGATAAAGCTGACGCCCTGCCCAATGACAGTAGCCAGAGCGGCACCAAAGGGGCCCAGATGGAATACGGCCACAAAGACCAGATCCAGCACCAGATTCACCACGGTGGCCACGGCGATGAACATAAAGGGATGCTTGGAATCCCCCATGCCCCGGAGAATGGCGCTGACCAGGTTGTAGCCGTAGATGAACACCAGGCCCATGATGCAGGTGAGACTGTACTGCCGGGCGTAGACCAGACATTCCGCCGGGGTGTTCAGGGCGTCCAAAAACAGGTCCAGGCACAGCCAACAAACCACGCTCAGCACAATGGCGCTGGCCAGGATCAGGGTAAACATGGTTCCGATGGTGCCCTTGATTCGTTCCCGGTTGCCGGCCCCAATGTACTGGGACAGCAGCACCTGACCCGCGTTGGAAAAGCCCATGACCAGGAAGGTCAGGCAGTGGAGCACGTCGGCGCCGATGGACACGGCGGACAGCCCCACGCTGCCCACGAACTGCCCGATGACCACCATATCCACCATGTTGTAGACCGTTTGGAGCAGATTCGAGCAAAGCAGCGGAAATGAAAACAGCAGCAGTAGTCGGCTGACGCTGCCTTCGGTCAAGTCTTGAATCAGCGTTTTATCGTTCCCCATGATTCCATGACATCCTCTCTGTGTCGTTTTCTTTATTTCGAAATATAAATATATTTTACTACAGTTTTCCCCAAATAGCAACATGGAAGACGAAAGCAAATTCAAAACGAAGGGGGAGAGTTTTTATTTTGATGCCTAACGTTCTATTTCTGATACTATGCCTTCTGAATAAGAGCAGCTATAATATAGGCATTGAAAAGGAGGGTATATTATGCCATATCAGATTACGCAGGCGCTCTGTTCCGCCTGCCATCAGTGCCGGGTGGAATGTCCCGTTCATGCCATTACGTTCCGTAACAGCAAGTATTGGATCGACCCGGAAAAATGCATCTCCTGCGGGAAATGCGTCAAGGTGTGTCACAACGGCTGTATTGCTGATCCGGAAAAGCCCGCCCCCAAGGCGGCACCCCATGAGAAGATTGTCAAGACCTGTGATGTGTGCGTGATCGGCGCAGGCGCCGCAGGCATGGTGGCAGCAGCCAAAAACGCAGATCTGGGCAAACAGGTCATCGTGCTGGAGAAAATGCACGAGGTGGGCGGCAGCGCCTGGTATGCCGCCGGATTCCGGGTCCACTGGAGCAAGTGGCACCAGGAGGCTGGGATGCAGGACAAGCGAGAGAAGGAATACCATCGGTTCCTGGAAAAGACGGAGGGAAAGGTAGACCCCAAGCTGCTGCGGCGGATGTTTGAGGCCAACGCGGAATTTGCGGACTGGCTCATTGACGAGCACGACCTGGGGAAGGACTACAAATTTGCCAAGAGCTTTATGGGGGCCAGATTTGAAGGCACCTTTGAATGGGAGCGGGCTGGTACCCGCATCGACAAGATGATCGGCCCCGGAGAAGGGGGCTGGTACATGACCACCCATCTGCGGGATTCTCTGCTGGAAAAGGGCGGCGAGATTCTCTATAAGACTCCTGCCAAGCATCTTCTGACGGATGAAACCGGCGCTGTCATCGGCGTGCTGGCGCAGGATGAGGGTGGCGAAGTGGAGATCCACTGCAAGGCCGTGGTGGTAGCTTCTGGTGCCTTCAGCCGGAACCGGGAACTGATGGATCGGTTCCAGCCCATGTTCTATCAGGATGCTGGAAAAGAGCCGGTCCACATCTTCACGGCGGCAGGCTGCACCGGCGACGGTATCACCATGTGCGAAGAGCTGGGGGCGGATATTGATTATGTCAACCGCCGGGTCAATCTGTTCGGGCCTATGCGGCACCCCTATCCCTGTGTCAGCCTGAACATTGCCCTAGGCAGCAGCGGCCTCCAGTTCGGATCCCAGGGGAATCTGTTCCCGGCCACCCTGGGGATGAGCGAGGTCAGCCCTCTGACGGAGGATCCCAAGTGGTTCTGCTGGAAGGTGGTGGATGACGTCATTGCTGAAAGCGCCATTGAAAACGCTAAAAAGCAGCCGGAGCAGTCTCCGGGCATGAATTTGAAGAAGTTCATGGAAGGCTGGCGGGAAGTGCTGGCGGAGGAAGAGACCGCCGGGGCCATTGTCAGCGCTCCTACCCTGGAGGAACTGGCAGATCGGCTTGGCTTTGACCGTCAGGATTTCTTGGCCAAAATTGCCGCTTATAACGAGGATACCAAAAAGCCGAACACGGCACCTGTTGGTCCGCCTCCTATGGAGATGGATGAGGACGAGAAGCCGGGGGATGGGGAAATGCCTCCCATGTTCGGTGCGCCGGAGCCCCGGAAGCCCATTGTACAGGGACCTTTCTACGCCATCAAGCTCAAGTTGTTCCATGAAAACGCCATCGGCGGCATGACCATCGACGAGAACGCTGCGGTGCTGAGGGACGGTAAACCCATTCCAGGGCTCTTTGCCGCCGGCGATACTACTCGGGGCATTATGATCCCGGGAGACGTAGGCGTGGGGTATATCGAAGGCGTCTTTACGGCTCTTACCCAGGCCTTCAACGAGGGCTATATCGCCGGTGTGGAATCGGCCAAGTATGTGAGCTGACTTTATCAGCGGGACTAAAATGGTGTTGCTCCGGGCAGGTCACTTCCTGCCCGGAGCATTTGCCGGGAATATGATCTTACAAAAAATATGGGCCTTCACGAAAAAAACAGTTGACTTTTCCGCTGGAGTGCGGTATTCTAATCCAAGAATTTGTGATATATGCGCGAGTGGTGGAATTGGCAGACTCGCTAGATTCAGGTTCTAGTGTGCATTACGCACGTGCGGGTTCAAGTCCCGCCTCGCGCACCATGACGAGTGTTCTTATAGCATTTGAAACGCTGTAAGAACACTCATTTTTTATGGGAGAGTGCTATTCTTGGTCCGAGGTGCGGGGCATTAAAAACGGCGGGTTATGGCATTCAGATAGTCCGCAGCAGACTGTACCTCCTGATCCGTGGCGGTCTTGTTTCCGTAGCGAACGCGGTTATAGCTGCTCAGCAGCTGGTTCTCTAAGGGATCTTGAGCGTTTGTCAGCTCGTTTGGGGTCCGAAATAAAACGTCGGGCTCTGATTTTATCCGGTGTCGCAGCATCTGCTGAAAGACAAAACGGATCTTCAAATTGTTGTCTGTAAAGTCGGAGAGCCGCTGCCGCTTCCGGCTGGAAATCCATTGCCGCAGATGCCAGCGAGGGCGTTCCAGGGCTTCGATTTCATCCACATAGTCCGGAATGGGAGGCTTTTCTTTTTTTCGGACGATGCCGTAGGTGGCAAGACCGATGCTGCCGATGAGGGCCGCCAATCCCAGCAAGGGCAGCAGCTTCAGTGCTTCCGGGACAGGCAGGTTTAAATGCCAGGAGACGATTACTTTCTCGTGTTCTCCTTTCAACTTAGTAATTTCCTGAAAGCAGCAGGTTCCGCAGATTGTTCCAGATGCGCATGGGATCAGGGATAGGGGACCAGGGCCATATCGCTGCCGCTAACATTGCTCCGGCACAGGAAGCCGGCCTCCGTGAAGCCGCAAAAGTCGTAGTCATTATCGTAGTGGACCGATTCTCCGGTGTCCATGTTTTCCACATACCAGCCCAGATAGGTGCCGCCCAACTCCGTCCCTGCAAAGTCGCCGTCATAACAGCAGTACGGGCCAAAGATGTCCTGCACCTGACCGGGAATCTCCACATAGGGTTCCAATTCCAGCGTTTCCGTGTTCAGCGTCAACAGGGTGTTTTGCGTCATGCTGTCCACCCGGACCAGCAGGATCGTTTCCCCGCTGAAGATTCCACGGCAATCCTGGTTCCAATTCCCCAGGTCCTTTTGGTTCAGGACTTTGTCGGTTTGGGTGTCATAAGAGATGAGCGAGTATGTGTACACGGTTTCATCTGCGTTTTCCGCATCATACGCATCTACAGTCTTATGCAGCAGATACAAAATGTCATCCTTGGCAGCCAAGGGTGTTCCGCTTTGGTTGCTCAGTTTCTCTTCGGTTCCGTCCTGGAGAGAGAGTTTGACCAGACAGCTGTTGCCGCCGCCAAGCTGTCCGCTGCTGTATTCTCCAATATATAGGTATTCTCCGGCCAGCATCGGCAGGCCATTGCCCTGGGAATAAGCGCTGTAATACCGGGGCTTGAACCGATACAGTCCGCTGCCGTCGGCGTTCATGGAGAAGAGCCGCTGCATATCCACAAAATAGACCTTGGTATCGGTGACAATGATATTGCTGTTTTGGATGTCACCGCCCAAGTCGCTGGTCTGATCAGTTCCCAGAACTCTGCGATCAACGGGCTGGCAAGTATC
>CBCTLT010000124.1:0-5353 GCA_965147785.1 uncultured Oscillospiraceae bacterium | reverse complement strand
CCATATGCTGTACCTCCGTTAAGGCGGAAGCCCATAGCAGCTTCCAATTGGTCTTGTATACAGTATAAGTTGAATTTTCGCCCTTTGCATTAACATTTTATGAACTGTTTGTGAAATGTTCTTTTTTCCGCCCCGTTCCGCCGTTGCATATTTCCGGCAATTGTGCTAACATATCAGAATAAAGTGTTATTCTCTTGGCTTTCCATCTTTTTCAAGGAGGTTTCGATATGCTTGATCTCTCTTCTGCCCAGGCCCGCGTCAACAGCTGGATGCGGGAAAACGGCGCCCAGTTCGCCGTGGTTCGGCAGGGCAGCCGTCAGGTCACGGAGAATCCCTTTGACCCTCAGCCCCGTATTCTTCCCGGAGGGGAATTTACCTTTCTGGAACAAGGGCTGATCCAGCGCATCAATGCGCTGAACCTGTTTTTAAATGACATTTACCATCACCGCATGATCCTACAGGACGGCGTGATTCCGGAGGAATTTGTATTTTCCTCGCCGGACTTCCGGCCCGAGTGCATGAATCTCAATCCTGCCAAAAGCATTTATACCCATATCACCGCCACGGATCTGATTCACACCACTGACGGCACCTGGTATGCCATGGAGGACAGTCTTTCCGTCCCCGACGGCATCACCTATCCCCATTTTGCCCGGAAACTCAGCAAAGAAGTGGTCCCCGAAGCCTTCCAGGTCCCCACCCTTTGTGACAACTGCGGATTGGATATTCTCCTGCAGCAGCTCTACCGTGACATTATGGATGATAATCCTGCCCTGGAGGAGGGCATTGTGGTGGTCCTCAGCGAAGGACAGGACAGCCTTTCTGCCTTTGAGCTCCATTACATGGCAGCCCTCACCGGTGCTGTGGTGGCCATGGCGGACGATTTGATCGTCATGGACAACAAGGTCTATTACCGGGCTCCGGAGGGCGGTTTCCAGCGGGTCTCCATCATCCACCGTCTGGCCCTGGACCGGATGTTGGATCCTCTGTGCTTTGATGAAAAGACGCCCTGCGGGATCCCCCATCTCATGGAGGTCTACTGCGCCGGAAATATTGCCATTCTCAACGCCCCCGGCTGCTCCGTAGCGGAGGATCGGGGTCTGTTCTGCTTTATCCCCGCCATGATCCGCTACTATCTGGACGAGGAGCCCCTGCTGCCCAACGTCCCCACCTATCTGCCCTGGTACCCTGATCAGCGGGACTATGTGCTGCGCCACATGGACAAGCTGATTTTCAAGGATGTGGGCAGTGACCGTCGGATGGGAGCCACCTGGGGACGAGATCTCACTGAATCCCAGCAAAAGGATTTGGCTTCCCAGATCCAGGCCAATCCCCGCCGTTTTATCGCCCAGGAGATCATGGACGTGGAGCGTCTGCCGGTGACGGCGCCAGACGGGAATACCTATCAGGCCCGCTGCGATTTCCGGGCCTATACGGTCCATTCCGACTCCATCCGGGTCTGGATGGGCGGCTTGAGCCGCTTTACGGTCCATCGCGCTGACGGAACCCCCGTCAGCGGCTTCAAGGACACCTGGGTTATGGCGGAGTAAGGAGGGGTTTTCATGAAAAAATACGCATTCACCGTCTACGGGCATCAAACCTTTACCGGCACCATCACTAAGCACAATTTTCTTCTGCGGTGTATGCCCGGCACCTATCCCTTCCAGCGGTCCTACGCCCATAAGCTGACCATCACGCCCTATACGGCTCTGACCCATATTGCGGACGTCTATGGCAACGGAATGTATACCGGCACCATCGACAAAAAGCACAACAGCTTTTCCTTTACCGCCACCGGGTTTGTGCTGTGCTCAAAATATCTCACCCACGATCCCCTGGATCGGCTGTACCTCTATCCCACCAGACTGACCCAGCCCACCCCCGCGCTTAGTAAATTGGTTTCTGATTCTGCTCTGCCGGAGGACCCCTGGGCCAGAGCTCAGGTCCTGTGCCAGCTGGCCCATAAGCTGCTGACACCTGTGATGGAGTCCAAGCATCAGACTGCCGCCGAAGCCTTTGCAGCCGGTTCTGGTGACGCCAAGGACTTTGCCCATATTCTTCTGGTGCTGTGCCGGCTCTCCGGCGTGGCTGCTCGGTTCGTCAGCGGCCTTGCCGTGGGGATCCCCAGAGCCCATTGCTGGGCAGAAATCTACTGCGGCGGCGTCTGGCGGGCGTTGGATCCCAGCACAGGGTGCCTGGTGGAGGACGGGTATCTGAAGATCGCCCACGGTCCGGATTACGGTGCCTGCGCTGTGGGCCGGGGCTGCTTCCGGGACCCTGAGGGCACCATCACCCAGCTGCGGGATATGACCGTCCAGGTGACGGAGCATGTGATCCGCACCCGGGACACCGTTCCCCACGCCTAATCTATCGCAAAGGATGATCGCTATGCGTCCAAGAATCGGGGTGCTGCCCCTTTATAACAGCGAGAAACAGACTCTATGGATCAACCCCCTCTACTTCGGCGGCGTAGAGCAGGCCGGCGGTTTGCCAGTCCTGCTGCCTTTGACGGAGGATCCCGACCTGTGGGAGGAATACTGCCAGAGCTTCGACGGGTTTGTATTTACCGGCGGTCAGGATGTAGGGCCGGAATTATTCGGCCAGGAGCGGATTCCCCAGTGTGGCTATCAGGCTCCCCTGCGGGATCATCAGGAGCTGTTTATGATGCGTCGGCTGCGGGAGCTGGATCGGCCTGTTCTAGGAATTTGCCGGGGCATTCAAGTCATGAATGTGGCCTTTGGCGGTACTCTGTATCAGGATTTGGACACCCAGGCCCCATCACCGGTGATCCATCGGCAGCAGAAGCCCTATGAGCTGCCCCATCACCAAATCACCATTGCCCGGGATTCCCAGCTGTTTTCCCTGGTAGGCAAGGAGCATCTGTCTGTCAACAGTATGCATCATCAGGCCGTTTGGGACCTGGCCTCAGGGTTCCAAGTCACCGCGCTGGCAGAAGACGGCATTGTGGAAGCCATGGAACTGCCGGAGGCCCGTTTCTTCCTGGGAATCCAGTGGCATCCCGAGCACATGTGGATGGATTACGCTTCCGCTCGGGACATCTGGCAGGGTCTGGTTGACGCCTGCCGGTAACACCGTACCGAACGGATTTAAAAATCAACAAACATTGGAGAAGAATTATTTTATGTCTGAAATCATTACAAAAGAACAGATCCCGGAGTATGAGGCCTTTTTGCAGTCTCATCCCAAGGGACATTTCGCCCAGAGCGTGCTTTGGGCCAAGCAGAAACCCCTGTGGCATTGGGAGGCCATTGTCTCCCGGGATTCTAAGGGCGCCATTCGCGGCAGCATGGCAGTATTGATCCGCAAGATCATCCCCGGCCTGCCCTACACCATGATGTATGCCTGCCGGGGTCCGGTGACGGATCTGGACGATACGGAAACGCTGAAGGACCTGGTGGACGGCGCCAAAAAGCTGGCCAAGAAGCACCATTCCTACGTCATCAAGATCGACCCGGATGTCCCCTCTTCCGAGACCGAATATGCTGCTGCCCTCCAGTCTCTGGGCTTTTCTCCCACTGGGGGCGGCGCTACTTTTGACGCCATCCAGCCTCAGTACGTCTTTCGTCTGAATACAGAGGGAAAGACCAGCGAAGAACTGCTGGCCGCACTGCCCCAGTCCACCCGCCGGAAGGTCCGTACTGGCCCGAAAAAAGGCGTCACTACAAAAATCTGCGGCAAAGAGGCAGTGCCTGATTTCGCCCGGCTTATGCTGGAAACCGGCGTCCGGGACGGATTTGTCACTCGGGACGCCAGTTACTTTGAAAATATGCTGGACAACCTGGGAGAACACGCCCGGCTGTATATGGCCTACTATGAAGGCCAGGCCATTGCAGGCACCCTAGCCATCTGGTACGGAGACAAGGTCTGGTATCTCTACGGTGCCTCCGCCAACGAGCACCGGAATCTGATGCCCAACTATCTGCTTCAGTGGAACATGATTGAGTGGGCCGTGGAAAAGGGCTGTCGGCTCTACGACTTCCGAGGCGTTCCCGGCCAGGTGGGCGAGGATCACCCTCTCTACGGCCTGTACAAGTTCAAGCTGGGCTTTGGGGGCGACTATGTAGAGTTTGTGGGAGAGATGGATCTGGTATTGAAACCCTTTATCAACTGGTTTATTAACACCGGAAAACCCATCTTCATGCACTGGCGGCACAAGCTCTATATGCTCAAAAACAAGAAGTAATCCGGAGGCTTTCATGAAAGCATATATCGTCGAACAATCCATTCTGGCGGAAAATACCCGCATTTTGGTAGAAAAGGCCGGTGCTGCCGCCGTCTATGGCGTCATCAAGGGCAACGGCTACGGTTTGGGTCTGATTCCCATGGCCCGGATTTTGTGGGAAAACGGCATTACCCGGTTTGCGGTCACCGAGCCCAGCGAGGTCAAGGCCCTGCGGGAGGCCGGGTTTCAGTTGGCGGAAATTCTGATGATGCGGGAGACCGGGCTGGAGCAGGAACTGCGAGAGCTGATGGAGCAGGGTGCTGTCATCACCGTAGGCTGTCCGGAAACGGCTGCCTGGGCTGCCCAAGTGGCTGCCGCGCTGGGTATCACCTGTCCCTGTCATGTGAAGATCGACACCGGTATGGGCCGCTATGGCTTTCTCCCGGAAGAACTGGACGCCATTGCCGCGGTCTATCAGACCGAGCATCTGACGGTTCAGGGGATCTATACCCACTTCTACAGCGCCTATGACAACGAGAAGGTCACCCGGGCCCAGTTCGCTGCCTTCCAGCAGGTGCTCTCGGGTCTGGAAGGCCGGGGCATCACCCCGGGGCTGCGGCACTGCTGCAATTCCTCCGCCTTTTTAAAATACCCAGAAATGCATCTGGATGGCGTTCGCCTGGGTTCCGCAATTCTGGGCCGTCTGGCCTTCTCCGGTGTTTCGGAGCTTCGTCCCGTGGGCTGGTGCGAGGCCCAGGTGGAGGTGATCCGAACCCTGCCGAAAGGTCATACGGTGGGCTATGGCGGCGGCTGGAAGGCCAAGCGGCCCACGAAAATCGCCGTATTCAGCGTGGGGTATTACCACGGGTTTGGCGCTCCGGCCAGAAACGATCTTTCCCGGTTCCGGGATTGTCTGGTAGGGGTGCTGTCCAACGTCAAAGCCTTTTTGACCCACCGGGCTATCTACGTTTCCATCAACGGCCAACGGGCCAGGGTGCTGGGCCATGTGGGCATGGTGCAGACCATCTGCGATGTGACGGACATTCCCTGTCAGGTGGGGGATACGATTCGTATCGACATCAATCCGCTGAAATTTCAGGCATTGGATATTCTTTATCGCAATTAAAGCTGAGGAGCGGCGCCGGAAACAAACGGCGGGGCGCCTCCAAA
>CBCTLT010000123.1:0-5373 GCA_965147785.1 uncultured Oscillospiraceae bacterium | reverse complement strand
AGCTGCGAAAAGCAGCGGCTGTTTTCCTTTACACTGCCGGAGGGGTCTCTTCAAATCCTGGGGGATGTGACGGAGACATTTTTGCTGATCCAGTTGGGCCAGCGGTTTTCCTCCCTGGATTTTTACAAACGACTTTTTACCATTTCAATGTGAGGATCAACCATGAACAGTTTATATGAAAAATCCCTGCATACCCTGGAACTGGACCGGGTGCTTCAGCTTTTGGCGGAGAACTGCGTCACAGCGGAGGGGAAGGAACAGGCAGCAGGGATCCAGCCCAGCAGCGATCCGGAGGAGGTCCGGCAGCTGCTGCAGGAGACAACGGATGCCTGTCATATGGTGGAGCTGAAAGGGACGCCAGCTCTGCGGGATGTGAAGGAAGTCAAGGCGTCTCTGGAACGGGCAGATCGCGGCGGCAGTCTCAATACCGTGGAGCTGCTGCGAATTGCCGGTGTGTTGCGTTCTGCTAGAACCGTCAAAGCCTACGGAGAGGGCGATGGGGTGGAAACGGGATGCCTGGAGCATCTATTCTGGTCCCTGACGCCTAACCGGTATCTGGAAGACCGGATCTTTGGCGCCATTATCAGCGAGGAGGAGATTTCTGACAGCGCCAGTCCTGCTCTCAGCGACATTCGCCGGCATATGCGGGTCACAGGGGCCCGGGTCCGGGAGAGCCTGCAAAAGATCATCTCTTCGCCCAGCTATTCCAAATATCTTCGGGAACCCATTATCACTATGCGTGGGGACCGGTATGTGGTGCCGGTGCGCAGTGAGTTCAAAAATGCCATCCCCGGCATGGTCCACGATGTATCCTCCAGCGGAGGTACGTTTTTCATTGAGCCCATGCAGGCGGTGCAGGCCAATAATGAGCTGCGAGAGCTGCTGATCCAGGAGAAAAAGGAGATCGAGCGGATCTTAGCGGAGCTGTCTGCGGAGGTAGCTGCCCATCGAGAGACCATCAGCACCGACTATGACACCCTGGTGGCATTGGATGTGATCTTTGCCAAGGCCCGGCTCAGCTACAGCATGAAGGCCATGTGCCCCGGTGTGGGCAGCGAAGGCAAGATCATCTTGAACCGGGCCAGACATCCGCTGATCGACCCCAAGGCCGTGGTGCCCATCACTGTGCGGTTGGGGGATGACTTTGATACCCTGGTGATCACCGGCCCCAACACCGGCGGTAAAACGGTGACGCTGAAAACCCTGGGACTGCTGACGCTGATGGCGGAGTGTGGCCTCCATATTCCCGCCTCGGATGGAAGCTGCATTTCCACATACGAGATGGTTTTCGCGGATATTGGAGACGAGCAGAGCATTGAACAGTCCCTCTCCACCTTCTCTTCCCATATGAAAAATATTGTGGAGATCACGGAGGCGTGCGGCGAGGGCACCTTGGTGCTCTTTGATGAACTGGGAGCCGGTACGGATCCGGCGGAAGGTGCGGCATTGGCCGTGGCAGTCATCGAGTTCTGCCGGAAATTGGGGGCGAAAATCGCTGCCACTACTCATTACGGGGAGCTGAAACTCTACGCCATGCGGACGGAAGGGGTTATCAATGCCTCCTGCGAATTTGACGTGGAGACCCTGCGGCCCACCTACCGGCTGCTGATCGGCATTCCGGGAAAATCCAACGCCTTTGCCATTTCCCAGCGGCTGGGGCTGAGCAGTTTGATTATCGACGACGCCAAAAGCCTGGTCAGCGAAAACGATGTGAATTTTGAGGACGTGCTTTCCCAGCTGGAGGCCCAACGCCAAGCCATGGAACAGGCCCGGGTGGAGGCGGAACGGCTGAAAGCAGAGATGGAGAAAGCCCAGAAGAAATCCGACGAATACTATCAGGAGATCAAAAAAGAGCGGGACAAGGCGGTTTCCAAGGCCAGAAAAGAGGCCCAGGCCATCATTGATGATGCCCGGCGTTCAGCCAACGCGGCCATGGACGAGTTGAAAAAGATGAAAAAACAGCTGAAGGACGCCGGTGCTGTGGAGGATATGAACCAGCGTCAGAGCGAGCTGCGCCGTGGACTCAATGCGGCGGAGGAACGGCTGACAGAGCATCAGGAGCCCCAGGTGAAAAAGGTCTCGGCGCGTCCTGCCAAGCAGGGAGATACGGTAGAGCTTCTGAAGCTGGGGACTAAAGCCACGGTTTTGCAGGTCAACAAGGATGGGTCCTTGCAGATCCAGGCCGGGATCATGAAGATCACGGTGAAACCGGATGAAGTCTATGTGCTTCCCAATCAGGACGGACAGGATCAGGTCAAGAAGTTTGTGGAAAAAACCAACCGGGAACTTAGAAATATTGCCACGTCTCCGGAGGTGGATCTCCGTGGCATGACCGCCGACGAGGCCCTGGGGGCCCTGGATCTGTTCCTGGATAATGCACTGATGGCGAAGCTGACCTCGGTCCGCATCATCCACGGAAAGGGGACCGGCGTTCTGCGGAAGGCGGTCCAGCAGCACCTCAAGCATAACAAACGGGTCAAATCCGTGCGGCTGGGGGTCTATGGAGAAGGCGAAGATGGGGTGACCATTGCTGAATTAGACCCGTAATTGCAGGGAAAAATGTTGTTAACTATGACGAAACTGCAAAAATACGGGGGCTAGAGATTGACGATTTCCGGATTCTCTGCTATGATAAAGACAGCTAGGCAGAGATGCCCGAATTTTAGGGAGTGAGTGCGAAATGTGTACCAAGAATGTGGTTGTAAACAATCAGGTGGGCCTCCATGCTCGTCCTGCAACATTTTTTATTCAGAAAGCCAACGAGTTTAAATGTTCTATCTGGGTGGAGTTTGAGGAACGCCGGGTCAATGCCAAGAGCCTTCTGGGTGTGCTTTCTCTTGGAATCGTGAAGGGCACGGAGATTACCCTCATTGCCAACGGTTCTGATGAGGAAGAAGCTGTGGAAGCCCTTTCTGCGCTGATCTCCTCAGATTTTGGCGAGTAATTCTTGTATATCAGCCCCATGACCCAGAGGGGTCATGGGGCATTTCCTGCTTTTGGAGGAATTGCCTATGGAAATCCTGACGCCGCAGGAGCTCAAGGATAAAGTGCTTTCGCTGCCGCTGTCGCCGGGGGTTTATCTGATGAAGGATAAAACCGGCACCATTATCTATGTGGGGAAAGCAAAAAAACTGAAAAACCGGGTCAGCCAATACTTTCAGGACTCTGTGGCGCACTCGTCCAAAACTCGTATGATGGTGAGCCGGATCGCAGATTTTGATTATATCGTGGCTGGTTCTGAGTTTGAGGCCCTGGTGCTGGAGTGCAGTCTCATCAAGCGGCACCAGCCAAAGTACAACATCCTACTGAAGGACGACAAAGGCTATCCCTATATCCGGGTGGACCTGAAGGAGGATTACCCGGTCTTTACCATGGTGAGTAAACGCAGCGGCGATGGAGCCAAGTATTTCGGTCCCTACGGCGGACGCTTTGTGACCCAGCAGGCGCTGGATACCATCCGGCTTACGCTGAAGCTGCCGGGATGCAGCAAGAAATTCCCACGGGACATTGGAAAGGACCGGCCCTGTCTCAACTATCAGCTGGGGAACTGCGACGGCTGGTGCCAGAAGAAGATGACGCAGGAGGAATACCGCCGGCGGATCGAGCAGGGCGTCCTGATGCTGGAGGGCCGGGACAAGGAACTGGCGGAGGAACTCAAGGCGCTGATGGAGCAGGCGGCGGAGGCTTTGGATTTTGAACTGGCTGCCAGCTACCGGGACCGGTATCGGGCCATCGAAGCCCTGTCCCAGAAACAGCTGGTGTGCTCCGGTGCCATGGCGGACACGGATGTGGTGGGGTATTTTGTCGGAACGGCAAAAACCGGATTCGCGGTGCTGCATTTTATTCACGGCAGTCTCCTTGACAAGGATGTGGAGGTGCTGGAGACATCGGTGGGGGAGCAGCCGGAGGAACTGGTCTCCACCCTGGTAAAGCAGTATTATATGCGCCGGGGCCTGGCGCCCAAGGATATCTATTTGCCCTGCGCCATGGAGGACGCAGATCTGTTTGCCCAGATGCTTTTGCAGGAATACGGAAAAAAGGTTCGGATTTCCGTCCCCCAGCGGGGAGACCATGTGAAGCTGGTGCAGCTGGCCTGCAGCAACGCCCGGGAGGAGGCAGAACGGGTCTCCACCGAGGCGGAGCGGACCTCCAAAACCCTGGAACTTCTGGGGAGTATGCTGAACCTTTCCAGCGTTCCCCAGCGTATTGAGGCCTATGATATCTCCAATCTGGGCAGTAGTGATATTGTGGCTTCCATGACGGTATTTTGCGGGGGACAACCTCATAAAAAAGACTATAAGCATTTCAAGCTGGAGGGCATGACCGGGCCCGACGACTACGGCTCCATGCGACAGGTGATTGAGCGCAGGTTTACCCGGTTCCTGGCGGGAGATCCTGGCTTTTCTCAGCGGCCGGACCTGCTGCTCATTGACGGTGGTATCACCCACGCAGATACGGTCCGGCGGCAGATTGCCGCCATGGGGATCTCCATTCCCGTGTTCGGTATGGTCAAGGATAACCGGCACAGGACTCGTGCTCTGGTGACGCCGGAGGGGGATGAGATTGGGATTCAGGGAAATCCGGCAGTGTTTTCGCTGATCGGTCGGATTCAGGAGGAGACCCACCGGTTTGCCATCACCTATCAGCGGAAGCTGCGTTCCAAATCCCTGCGGAAATCCTCCCTGGACAAGATCCCCGGTGTAGGAGATAAACGGAAACAGCAGCTTTTAAAAGCATTTAAAACCATTCAGGCAGTGTCGTCGGCGTCCCTGGAGGAATTGCAGCAGGTGGTTCCCAGGAATACTGCGGCCGCGGTTTACGAATACTATCACAGAACTTCGGAAACGGTTCCGGAGAAGGAGGTACCTTCATGCGAGTAATTACAGGCAGTGCCCGGGGCGCAAAACTTCGGACTTTGGAGGGCCTTTCCACCCGTCCTACGTCGGATCGGGTGAAGGAGGCGATCTTCAATATCATTCAGTTTGACATTGAAGGAAGGCGGGTGCTGGATCTGTTTGGAGGCAGCGGACAGCTGGCCATTGAGGCGCTGAGCCGTGGGGCCGCCTATGCTGTACTGGTAGACCAAAATCCCCAGGCGGTGTCGGTCATCAAGGAGAATCTGAAAAAGACAAAGCTGGATCAGAAGGCTTCCGTGTTTCAGTCCGACTATCTTCGGTTCCTTTCTACGACCAGGGATCGGTTTGACATCATTTTTCTGGATCCACCATATGCGGAAAATTTTATAGAAAATGCCTTGCGAAAAATATCGGAAATTGACATTTTGACGGAAGGTGGTATAATAGTTTGTGAGCGGTCGCGGGAGAGAAGCTTGCCGGCCACAGTTGGTGATCTGATCTGCTCCAAGGACTACTG
>CBCTLT010000122.1:0-5488 GCA_965147785.1 uncultured Oscillospiraceae bacterium | reverse complement strand
TGTGGACCCGGATGTAGGGATCAACGCCTCCATCCGTATCGTCAACCAGCAGACGGTTTCCGAAGAGAAGCTGCTGGACTCCGGCAGCGCGACAGCGGAAATGCTCCATTTCCTGACCGCATGTATCCGCTATAGGATCACCATACGGGGCTGAGAGAAAATGCTCACCGCCGCCACTGCCGCGGTCCCAAGCGATGAGACCATCAGCAGATCAGCGGCAGTGAGCATCATCAGCAACAGCCCTTCCGCTGCGGCGGGCCATGCCAACCGCCAAAATTCTTTACGGATGTCCATAGGCGATCAGCGGATCTCCGGCCTCGACGCCCAGACCGACAGTGTGGTAGAGAACGATCCCGTCAAACTCCGCCCGCACCTCCCAGATACACTGGCCGGCCAAGTCCTCCAACCGCCCCAGGAGCGCGCCTTGCCTGACGCGCTCGTTCAGGCCTACCGTTGGAAGCCATAGTCCGTTGGAGGGGGCTTCCACATAGCGGGCCTCCACGATTTCCTCCTGCTCCCGGGTTAGGTTTCCACCAGGCAGGATTTCCAGGTGACGCAGCAGGGAACGCACATCCTCGCAGCAGGCATCCACTTCCGGTTCAGACCAGGTTCCCATCCCGCCCCGCTCGATGAGAATGGCGGGGAGATTATTTTGCACGGCCCAACTGTAAAGGCCATTTTTCGCAGTGGAGCGGACCCGATAGGGTACCGTCAGCGCCTGGGCAGCCGTACAGGCGGCCTGATTCACCGCTTCCGTCCCCGCCGTTGGGAAGAACACCAACGGATAGAGCGCCTCGTTGCAGTCCCCGCTGTGAAGGTCGGCCAAGAAGTCGGCCGCCGGATAGAGAGTGGCTTCCAGCGCGTGAGCCAGCCGAACCGACAGGGTACCCGCCGGATCACCGGGAAAGGCCCTGTTTAGGTTGACCCCGTCCTCCGGCACTACCCGCTTTGCTCCAGCATAAAAGCCGGTAGGATTGGCCAGAGGCAGAAAGATCACGTTCCCGGACAACTCCGCCGGGTCCAACTCTGCCGCCAGACGGCGCAGGGCTTGGACTCCCACATACTCGCAGCCGTGGACCCCTGCCGTGACCACTAATGTCTTGCCTAGGGCGGCGCCGCACAGGCAGACAGTATCTAAGGACTGCGCACCGGGTACTGGAAGGGGAACCCTCTCCTTCTGTCCCGGCATCAATTCTATTCCGCAGAAAATCATACCGCATCCTTCCTTTCTTCCATATCGAATACCACGATGGACTCCAACAGCCGCCTGGCGTATTCGTCCTTTGCCTCGCTGATGCGGCTTACCGGGAGATACTCCGTCACATGGCCCTGGTAGAGGAAGAGCACATCATCGCAAAGATAAGTGATGGAGGTCAGGTCGTGGGTGATGAACACATAGGTCAGTCCCAGTTTCTCTTTCAGTTCCCGCAGCAGATCCATGATCTGGACCTGGGTGTGGGCGTCCAGAGACGAGATGGCCTCGTCAAAGAGGATGACCTCCGGACTGCAGGCCACCGCCCGGGCGATGCACACCCGCTGGAGCTGGCCGCCGGAGAGCTCATGGGGAAATCGTCCGGCGAAGTCAGCGGGCAGGCCCACCAGCTCCAGCAGCCGGGCAATTTCCCGGGGCCGGTCTAACCGGCGCTTTTCCCGCCGTTCCCGGACAGTAAGACCCTCACCAATGACGTCCTTGACCCGAAACCGGGGATTGGCGGAGGTGGTGTAGTCTTGGAAAACTACGCTAAGTTTGTTCTGCAGGTTCCGACGCCCGGCACGGGAGCCGTAGACCGGGATGCCATCCAGAAGGGCCTCGCCGCTGTCCGGCCTGAGCAGGCCGCACAGCACCCGGCCCATGGTGGACTTCCCGCTGCCCGACTCTCCCAAAATACCCAGGCAGGTCCCTTTTTTTACGGAGAGGGACACGTCGAACAGCACCTGCTGGCGGGTATGGCCGAATACCCTGTCCTGCCGTTCACTGCGAAAACTGACGCAGATATCCTTCAGTTCAAGCATAAGACTGCTCCTTTCCCGCCAGTACCTGCCGGTACCGGCGCATCACATCCGCCCGCTTTTCCACCAGCAGCCTGGTGTACGGGTCCTGCGCGTGGTGGAGGATGTGCTGAAAATCCCCCTCGTCCACCACACGGCCCTGGTTGAGCACCACGATTCGGTCCGCTACCCGGGAGATGGCGTTCAAATCGTGGGAGATAAATACCATGGCAGTCTGGTTTTCCTGCTTGACCCGCAAAAACTCATTCAGGATCTCATATTGAGTGATGGCGTCAATGGCGGTGGTAGGCTCGTCCGCAATCAGAAGGGATGGCTCCATAGCGGTGGCAATTCCAATCATGATCCGCTGGAGCATCCCACCGGAGAGTTGGTGGGGATACTTCTCCAATACTTCCTCCGGACTACGGATGCGCATTTTTTCCAGCAGTTCCAAGGAGCGGCAGCGAATCTCATCTCCGTCCCAGTTGTTGTGGGCGGCAAAGGTCTCAGCGATCTGGGCACCGATACGGTAGAGGGGGTCGAAGCAGGTCATTGGATTTTGTAGCACGACGCCCACCTTACCGCCCCGTAGGCGGCGCAGTTCCTCCCCAGTTTTCTCCAGCAAAGGCTCTCCCTGAAACATTGCCGCGCCGGACACGGAAAAGCCCTTGTCCAGCAGGCCCATAGCCGCCTTCATGGACATGGATTTCCCGCTGCCCGACTCTCCCAGAATACCCAGACACTCGCCCGGCTCTACCGCAAAAGAGACGCCCTTTACCAACTCTTTGGCGTGTCTGTGCTGCCGGAGGGTCACATGCAGATCCTTCAATTCAAAAACCGGGGTCATCGATCCACCTCCTTGGGGTCCAGCACGTCCCGGAGGGCGTCGCCCATCAGATTAAAGCAGCACACCAAGGCTACGATGGCGATACCTGGGGCGATCATCTGGGTGGGGTTGCTGGTCAAAACTTCCTTGGCCTCGTTGAGCATGGCTCCCCACTCCGGCGTGGGGGCCTGGACACCCAATCCCAGGAAGGACAGGGTGGAAATATTGATGATGGCCCAGCCCACATCCAGGGAGGCAAGCACTGCCAGATCGGAGGTAATAGAGGGCAGCAGATGACGGAACAGGATAAACCGCTCCGGCATCCCCACGCAGCGGGAGAATTGGATGAAGTTGCGCTCCCGGTACTGCATGACGCCGGTGCGGATCATACGGGCGTACCAGGCCCATTTGATAAATACGTTGGCGATGATGACGTTCTGCACATTGATGCCCAGCAGGCCAACCACGGCAAACACCATGATCTGGCTGGGAAAGGAGAGCATCACATCCACTACACGCATGATGACCTCCTCCACCACGCCCCGGAAATAGCCGGCCATGATGCCCAGTACCGCCCCCAGGGCGATAGTCCCCAGCATGGTCAGCAACGCCAGGCCAAGCGTGGGCCGGATGCCGTAGATCAGCCGGGAGAGGACGCACCTGCCCAGATGGTCGGTACCCAGGGGGTACTCCATGCTGTAAGGCGCGAATTTGTTGAGGATATCAGTAGCATAAGGGTCGTGGGGGGCCAGAACGGGGGCGAGTATGCCGATCAGCCCGATCAGCAGGACTACAGCCACGGTGATGACCGCAGCGCGGTTGTGTAAAAAGCGTTTACCCAAAATTCAGCCCTCCCTTCTCAGCCGGGGGTCGGATACGGTCTGCAGGATGTCAAATACCAGATTGAATACCACAAACAGCACGCCAATAAACAGCACATAGGTCTGGATCACCGGCAGATCCCGGTTGAAGATCGAACTGATGCACAGGGTCCCCAGACCCGGCCAGGAGAACACATTCTCCACTACAATAGTGCCGGCAATCATCTGGGGGATGCTCATACCCATGGCCACGATGCAGGTGTGCATGGAATTTTTGAGCACATGTTTCACCCAGATGGAGCGCTGGGGCAGGCCGCGGACGTTGGCGTAGAGCACATAGTCCTGCTTCATATTCTCCAGCATATTGTTGCGGATGAGCCGGATGTAGGTGGAAATGTAGCTCAGTGCCACAGTAAAGGCGGGGAGGATCAGGTGACGCAGCGTACCGCTGCCGTTGGTGGGCAGCAAGCCCAGCTTAACGCTGATCAGCCACATGAGCAGCAGACCCACCCAGTAGGCGGGCATGGCGGTGGTGACAAAGACCAGCCCCCGCATCAGTTTGTCGAACCACCGGTCCTTATACACGGCGCAGAGAAAGCCGATAGGAATGCTCAGCAACAGCACGATGACGAAAGAGGCTGCCGCCAGCTGTAAGGTGGCGGGCAGGCAGCGGGCCAGCTCTCCGGCCACCGTGCGGGCAGGGTTGACATAGCTGATGCCAAAGTCCACCTGCAGGCAGCCGAGCACCCAGTCAAAATAGCGTACCAGGAAGGGCTTGTTCAGCCCAAGCATCTCCTCCATCTCGGCGATGGCCTCCTCAGTGATGACAGGCATTTGCTGCACCCGCAGAGCCACCTCCGCCGGGTTGGAGGGAATGATATTGATGAATACAAAACAAACAAAAGAAATGGCCAGCAACAGCGGGATCGCCATTAGCAGCCGACGGATCACATAGCGTTTCATGGATGCCCCTTTCTACTTCATATCACAGAACCAGCATGAGGGCCGCCTCCAAGGAAGCGGCCCTCGCTGACAGTTTACTCAAAGTACATGCTGGCGAAGTCCACGTCATACTGGTCGGTGCCGAAGTGGACCCCTTTCAGGTCGGAGGTATAAAGGGCCTTGTTGGTCTCGAAGGTTAGGGGGATGTAGACGGCGTCCTCGTGGAGCCGGGTGAGCACGAAGGTATACAGTTCCTGGCGTTCCGCCTCATCGGTGGAGGTGAGAATGTCGGTGATGGCCTGATCGATCTCCGCCTTGTCCTCCAGACCCTGCTGTGCGGCGTAGTCGCCGTACACCGGGGCACGCATGGCCGCCAGAGAAGACTGGGGATCATAGGGCATCCCCCAGCAGATGTTGAACACCATGTCAAAGTTGCCGGCCTTCATGTTGTCACGGTAGGACTGCTCCTCCTCGCCGTGGATGTTCAGAGAGATGCCCAGTTTCAGGTATTCGCTCTGTAGGTACTCGGAGATGGTCTTTTCGGTGACGCTGTCGCTGTTATAAAGAAGATCCAGAGCCAGTTTCTGACCATCCTTGGCCCGGATACCGTCACTCCCCATGGTCCAGCCCGCTTCGTCCAGCAGGCGGGCGGCCTCGTCCATGTCGTAGGCATAAGGTTCCAGGCCCACGTCACAGTAGGGTACAGTGGTGGAGTAGAGGGTGTCGGCCGCCGGCTCCAAGCCATAGAAGATACCTTCGGAGATGGCCTGCCGGTTGGTAGCGTGCTGGAGAGCCTGCCGCACCGCCTTGTCCCCCAGAATGTCATGGGTGGTATTGAGGACGATATGGCGGGTGGAGGTGGGGTCAGACAGGCCGACTGTGAACTTGTCACTGTCCACATACTGGCTGA
>CBCTLT010000121.1:0-5498 GCA_965147785.1 uncultured Oscillospiraceae bacterium | reverse complement strand
GACGGCAACCGGATCTCCCTGATTCTCCTGCGGGAACTGGGCAAAGCGGAAGCGGTTTCCATGGAACAGTCCCAGCTTTTGACCCTGGTGGAGGAGGCGGGACTATGCAGGTAACCATTACCCCCCATTCTCTGTGTGGTACGGTCACACCGCCCCCCTCAAAATCCCAGGCCCATCGGGTCATTATCGCTGCCGCACTGGCAGAAGGATGCAGCGTGATTTCCGGGGTTCAGCCCTCTCAGGACATCACTGCCACCCTGTCCTGCATGACCGCCCTGGGTGCGGAGATTGCTTGGCAGGAAGACGCCCTCACCATCCACGGTATTGGTATCGCCCGTCCTGTCAAGACGCCGGAGCTCTGCTGCGGGGAATCCGGTTCCACCCTGCGGTTTCTCATCCCCATTGCCTTGGTTCTGGCGGAAGGGGGACGTTTCACTGGTCGGGGACGGCTGATGCAGCGGCCTCAGGAGCCATATTTTGCAATTTTTCGCGAAAAAGGAATTGCCTTTTCCACGGAACATGATACACTAAATATAAGAGGACGCCTTACCCCCGGCCTTTACAGGCTTCCCGGCAACGTATCGAGCCAATTTGTCACAGGCCTTATGTACGCCCTGCCCTTGCTTTCAGGTGACAGTCATATTCATTTGACCACCGATCTGGAGTCCTCCGGCTATATCCAGATGACCATGGATGCACTCCAGCAGTTTGGTGTCGCAGTGGTGCCGGAGGAAGGGGGCTGGCTGATCCCCGGTCGGCAGGGTTATCACGCCCAAAACGTCTCCGTGGAAGCGGACTATAGCCAGGCGGCGTTTTTCTATGCAGCCCAGGGCATGGGAAACCCCGTCACCGTCTCCGGTATGCATCCCCATTCCCATCAGGGGGATCGGATCATCCTGGACTACGAGAACCGGCTGAACCACGCCGGTCCGGTGACATTGGATGTCCGGGAGTGCCCGGATCTGGTTCCGGCGCTGGCTGCAAGAGCCGCCCTTCGTCCCGGAGACTGCACGCATATTGTCAACGCGGGACGGCTCCGAATCAAGGAAAGCGACCGGCTGGCCTCTGTGACGGCGGTGCTGCACGCTTTGGGGGCGCAGATCACCGAAGAGCCCGAGGGACTTCTGATCCTGGGCCGGGACCGTCTTTCCGGCGGTGTTACGGTGGACAGCTGGAATGACCACCGGATCGCCATGATGGCAGCCATTGCCGCCTCCCGCTGTGATGATCCTGTCACCATCACCGGGGCGGAATGCGTCAGAAAATCCTATCCTACCTTCTGGGAAGAATACGCACGTCTGGGGGGCAAACTGGAGGTAACGCCATGAAATACACGATTTTTGGAGAATCCCATGGTCCGGCTGTCGGCGTGGTGTTGACAGAAGTCCCCTCGGGTATTCCGGTGGATACCGATTTCATCGCTTGGGAGCTGGACCGGCGAGCAACCGGTAAAAACGCCCTGTCTACAGCCCGCAAGGAAACCGATCAGGTGGAATTTCTCTCCGGGGTATTCCAGGGACAGACCACCGGCACACCACTGTGCATGGTCATCCGCAATGGCGACCAGCATTCCGGGGATTACGAGGCCATACGAGAACTTGCGCGGCCCGGCCATGCGGATCTCACCGGCTTTGTTCGCTACGACGGCTGCAATGATTACCGTGGGGGCGGGCATTTTTCCGGTCGGCTCACTGCTCCGTTGGTAGCTGCAGGAGCCCTGGCAAAGCTGGCCCTGCAGCGGCACGGCGTTCGCGTCGGCGCCCACATTGCCGCCATCGGCGGAATATCCGATCAGCAACTGGATTATGCCGATCCGGACATGGAGGCCCTGCTCTCCTGTGCGGAAAAGCCTTTCCCCACCCTGTCCGACTCTGCCGGCGCCCAGATGCAGGCGATGATTCTGCAGTGCAGAAAAGAGGGGGATTCCGTGGGCGGCGCCATTGAATGCATCATTTCCGGCCTCTCCATTGGTTTGGGCGCGCCGGATTTCGACCAGAACGCGGAGACTATTTTTGCCCGGCACCTGTTTGCCATCCCTGCCATCAAGGGTTTGGAATTCGGCAGCGGATTCCGTCTGGCGGAAATGCGGGGCAGTCTTGCCAACGACGCCTGGTATCGTGGCCAGGACGGACCTGCCACCAGAACCAATCACAACGGTGGGATTTTGGGCGGCATCACCACAGGGATGCCGGTGGTGTTCCGGGTGGCGGTCAAGCCCACCCCCTCCATTTCCCAGCCCCAGCAAACCATCAATATGCACACCGGCGAGGAGACAACACTCTCCATCACCGGCCGTCATGACCCCTGTATCGTCCATCGAGCCGTACCAGTGGTGGAGGCCGCAGCGGCCCTGGCAGTCACGGAACTTATGAAACTATAAAGGAAGGCGATTCCCATGCACGAATTGGACCGCATGCGTAGCACAATTGACGAGATCGACAGTCAGATCGTCCGTCTGTTTGAGCAGCGCATGGCCGTCACCCAGCAGGTGGGCGAGCTGAAGCAAAAGCACCAGCTCCCCGTGCTGGATAATAACCGGCAGAAGGAGGTTCTGGAGAGCAAAGCTGCTTTGCTGCAGGACCCCAGACTGAAAGCCGATGTGACCATGCTCTACGAGACCATTATGGGGATCTCCCGCCGGCAGCAGCGACGCATTGTCCGGGAGGGAAGCGAAGAACCCAATTACGCCCGGTTTCAGCAGGCCTTTATGCAGCGCAGAACGCCGGTAGCGCACCCTGTGGTGACCTATCAGGGGGAACCCGGCGCCTACTCTGAGCAGGCTTGCATCAATTTCTTTGGACCGGAGGTTCAGGCCCAGGGGCTGGGCCAGTTTGAGGACGTATTTCTCTCCCTGAAAGACGGTACGGCAGATTACGGCGTGGTCCCCATTGAAAACAACTCCACCGGGGCCATTCGCCAGATCTACGACCTGCTTTCCAAGTACGAGTTTTCCCTGGTGGGAGAAACCACGGTCAAAGTGGAGCACTGTTTGGTGGCACCTCCAGGCGCTACCTTAGACACCATCACCCACGTCTATTCCCATGAGCAGGGGATCTTTCAGTCGGAACAGTTTTTAAAGCAGCATCCCAATTTGATCGCCGTCCCCTATCTGGACACCGCCGGCAGCGGCAAATATGTGGCGGAAACCGGGGATATTACCAAGGCTGCCATCTGTTCTGCTCGGGCTGCGGAGCTGTATGGGCTGAACATTCTGGTTCGGGGCACCAACTACAGCGCCACCAACACCACCCGGTTTGTGGTGGTCTCTCCCTACATGGAACTGCGGGAGAGTGCAAACAAAATCAGCACCGTTCTCACCACCCCCCACGAATCCGGCTGTCTCCATGAGATCCTGGGGATCTTTGCCGTGAACGGCCTCAACATGGTCAAGCTGGAGTCCCGGCCTATTCCGGGCAAAAGCTGGGAGTATATGTTCTTTATCGAATTTACCGGCAATCTCTCTGCCCCCGGCATGGACGGCGTATTGCGGGAACTTTCCCAGACTGCGGCGGATTTCCGAGTGCTGGGCAACTTCAAGTCTAATTTGGAGCATCAATCGTGAAAAACATCTATTTAATTGGGATGATGAACTGCGGAAAATCCACCTGTGCCCGGCTGCTCCATTGTTCCCTGGGGCGCCCCATGCTGGACACCGATCAAGAGATCGAAGCCCGTGCCGGCATGTCCATTCAGCAGATCTTCCGCCAATACGGGGAGCCGTATTTTCGGGACCTGGAAACCGCATTGTGCCAAGAGCTCTCCCGTCAGGAAAACCTGATCGTAGCCTGCGGCGGCGGTCTGCCCCTGCGGCAGGAAAACCGGGATCTGCTCCGGCAAAGCGGTAAGGTGATTTTTTTGAACCGGGACCCTCAGCGGTGCTACGAGGAAGGCGATATGTCCCAACGACCTCTGGCACAGCAGGGCAAAGCCGATTTTTTATCACGTTATTTTCAGCGGGAGCCCATTTACCGGGCAGCCGCCCATCTCATCATCGGTGATTATCCTTCCCCGGAACAAACCGTGAATGAAATTCTACAACAACTGGAGGAACAGCAATGAGATTTCTCATCATCAACGGACCGAACTTAAATCTTTTGGGCCAGCGGGAACCTGACGTCTACGGTAACGACAGCTACGATACGCTGGTGCACCGTATCCGAACCTCTGCAACGAATATGAATGTGGAAGTGGAGATCTTCCAGTCCAACCACGAGGGCGCCATAATTGACCAGATTCATCTGGCTCGAGGGGTTTTTGACGGCATTATCATCAATCCCGGCGCTTACACACACTACAGCTATGCAATTTTGGATGCCCTGAAGGCAGTGGATCTGCCCGCCGTAGAGGTTCATCTATCCAACGTTCATAACCGGGAAGAATTTCGCCGCACCTCCGTCACCGCAGCCGGCTGTGACGGTCAGATCTGTGGACTGGGGTATTTTGGATATGTAGCCGCCATGGGCTATCTGATCGAAAAGCTGGCTAGCCATGAAGATTGAGTATCATAACGGCACCGGTCTGCTGGCGGTAATCGGAGACCCCATTGCCCACAGTCTTTCCCCCCTGCTTCAAAACACCATGATCGGTGCTTTGGGAAGGGAGGACCTGTATCTGGCCATCCGGGTAGAAAAGGGCAATCTGCCTGCCTTCCTCCAGGCCGCCAAAACCATCGGTATTCAGGGCTTTAATTTGACCATGCCCCACAAAGAGGACATTCTGCCCTATCTTTCCGCCCTGACCCCTGAGGCTAGGCGTGCCGGCAGCGTCAATTCTGTCCGGCTGCTAGATGGAAAACTGGAAGGCCACTCCACAGACGGCATTGGCTTTCGTCGGTCTCTTTCCGATCTGGGTTACGACTTTCAAGATCAAGTCGTAACTATTCTGGGCGCTGGCGGCGCAGCCAAATCCATCGCCATGACCGCCGCAGACAGTGGGGCCAAACAGGTTCGCATTTTGAATCGCACCCTGAAAAAAGCAGAACAAATCTGTGCCGGAACCCCGAATATGGCAGCATTCCCGCTCTCCCACGCAGAGGAAGTCCTTCCCGATACGGATATTCTGATCAACACCACCCCGGTGGGAATGGAGGGCACGGACGCCCACGGTTCCTTTCCTTTTCTCCCTGCACTGCAGTCCGGCGCACCTGCGGTGGACTGTATTTACGCCCCAGCAATGACCCCCTTTATGTCCGCCGCCAAAGTGCTGGGACATCCCGTAGCCAACGGCATTGGGATGCTGGTCTATCAGGCTATCTACGCCTATGCCTTTTTCCGGCAGTTGGAGTTGGAACCGGAAACGGTGTCCCAATTGGGCCAGCTATTGTTGAATGCCACCGGTATTTCTCCCACGGGATAAATTGTAACCTTTTGTTGTTGACTTCTTCCTAATTTTTCTATATGTTGTATAGTATATTATATCCTAACACAAAGGAAAGTTAAAGGAGCGAGATCAATGAAAACAAGCAGCTTGAAACGGCTCGCCAGTCTGCTGATGATCCT
>CBCTLT010000120.1:0-5537 GCA_965147785.1 uncultured Oscillospiraceae bacterium | reverse complement strand
TATCCCAATCGAAGGAGGCACACCCATGAAAGAACTCGATTTCAACAATGAAGCCATTTTGCAGTGGCTGGGCTATTTTTCCCAGTACAGCCAACTGGATCTGGGAACCTTAAAAATTCTGGATATCACCCGGGAAAATAAAAATATTATTCCCGCCGTTCAGTCCTCCCGGCAGGTTATGGTCCTCACCGATGCCGGCCATCCGGATATTTTCTATGACATGTGGGACGCCGGTCTGGGGGACTGCGACATCTGGTACAATGAGGGAAGCGAACCCACAGGCCCCATCAAGCACGACAAACTTCAAGACATGATCGACCGAGGCATCAACGCGCCTGCTGGAATGCTGATCATCAACGAGGGCTATCGCAGCACCTATCAGATCGGCCTCAGCAACCAGCAGTTCTGCAGCGGCTCCATTCGGTATGTGAGCAGTGAGATCCGGGCCGTTATCATGTCCAAGCTGCAGGCGGAGCTGCGGGATTCCATCCTCACCGTGGGGGCAGCCAGCATTGCTGTGGAAGCGGCTCTGGTGGCAGCGGAAGGCTCTCTGGTGGCCGTAGAGCATGATCCCCGGGACTGTGCCACCATGGAAGAAAACGCAAAGAAATTCGGCCTCAACAACGTCACAGTGGTGGGCAACATCGACGACGCCGAAAACCTGCCGGTACCAAATACCGCATTTCTGGTGGCTTCGGAACATATGGAACGGGAAATTGCTGCGCTGATCCGCCGCAATCCCAAGGTACGCCTGTTCGTATACACGCTGGACTTCCACTGGCTCTCGGAAACCCCCGCCATCTTCGCACGTCATGGGATCGCCCTCATCGAAGCCATTCAGATCGGCGTTTCCCGGCTGGGCAGTAAGGGCAGCATGGAACAGGAGCCTGCTCCATGGCTTCTGGCGGGTCAGGTGAAGTAATTTGTTTCAGAACCTTCGATCTGCCCGCAGTCTGCTCATGGGACTGGCGATCTGCGGCGTTGTCTTTTATCATGCGCCCTTTGTGATCCATAATCCCTGGCTGAAGCTGCTCCACGATATGCTCTACTGCGGCGTGGACATGTTTCTCTTTTTATCGGGCTTGGGCGCCTGTCATTCCATTCGCAGCCGGGGCGGCTGGGGCTACCTTCGCCAACGTGCCCTGCGGCTATTGCCGGGCCTCTACCTGATTTTGATCCCCTGGTGCCTGATCATGTTTTTGATGGGCCTGATGAGTGGCCTGGCCGTACTGGGCAGCATCACCCTCATCGGCTGGTGGTTCGGCCAGATGAATCAGCTCAACTGGTATTTCTCCGCCGTATGGCTGTTCTTCCTGCTGGCCGTCCCTCTCTACCGCCTGTTTAGCCGGGTCAAACATCCCGTTCTGCTCTGGCTCTGTCTGACGGTACTGTCATTTCCCCTGTGCCTGTTTTGTCCTGCGGACCGTTTTTTAGTGATCGTCACCCGGCTGCCTGTATTTTTCACAGGGATTCTCTTCGGCTGTCTGGAACAGCGTGGCTTTTCAAAGCAATGGCTCCTGCGGGCCATTGCCTACCCCCTGGCCTTGGTGGGCCTGTGGTTGGTCCCTGTCACCTTCTGGGGGATCGGATGGACTTACGGCAACTCCCTGGGGCTGTGGTGGTATCCCTTTGCCCTGCTGATCCCTGGCGGTGCTATCATGGTGGCGGATCTGGCCGCGCTGCTCCGAAAAAGCAGATTTCTTTCCATGCTGATGCGTCCCGTGGAGTGGTGTGGAGAAGCCTCCGGAGAAATACTGATGATACATATGGCAATCTATAAGATCTTTCTGGCAACAGTCTCCCTGCGGAACCGCTACTGGGCCTGCATCCTTCTGGGTTGTCTGGTGCTGGGCTGCCTCTATCGCCGGTTTGTAACCAGCCGGATTTCGCTGCCGGCCCGACTTACCAACTGCCCCAACCCAGTACCGGTGATTTTCGCCCATTTTCGCCGAAAAAGGTATTGACACATCCGTACGACTGTGGTATGATGGCAACGTGGTCGAAACGTATGTAACAAGTGGTACGTTTCAAGCCAGTGATATGCCAGTGTCACAGAAGACCACACACTCATATCTCCTTCTTTTGGGATCAGGCGGCTGCCAGAACCGTCTGTCCGGCACAGCTGATCCGGCCCTTGCCAGAGGGCCGGGGCTGCGCAACACACACGACCAACACATACACTCCTAAAAATCGCAGGCGGACAGTTCAAGGGGACTGTCCGCCTGCACCTGTATATTCTGCCCTGTCGTAAAATCGACGTAATTGCCCGGCCTTTTCCGTTCTGAATTTGTATTGTGCCACAAAAAGCCCCAAAACACTGGAAAAACCATGAATCGTGGTTGACTTTGGCCCGGGAGCGGTTATAATGTTACTATTGGCATATCTATGCCAGATTTATGAAAGAATGTTGCTGAGGAGGCAAATTTCATATGAAAAACACGGAAAAAACCATGGATAAAATCGTTGCCCTCTGCAAAAACAGAGGCTTTATTTTTTCAGGCAGCGAGATCTACGGCGGCTTGGCCAATACTTGGGACTTCGGACCGTTGGGCGCGGAGCTGAAAAACAACGTCAAGCGGGCCTGGTGGAAAAAGTTTGTCCAGGAGAATCCCTATAATGTGGGCCTGGATTCCGCCATTTTGATGAATCCCCAAACCTGGGTTGCCTCCGGCCATCTGGGCGGCTTTTCCGATCCTCTGATGGACTGCCGGGAATGCCACGAACGGTTCCGGGCCGACAAGCTCATCGAGGACTGGACCGAAGAAAACGGCGTCACCCTGGACAAGCCCATCGACGCCTTCTCTCAGGCAGAGATGAAAGCCTTTATCGAAGAACACAACATTCCCTGTCCCACCTGCGGCAAGCACAACTTCACCGACATTCGGCAGTTCAACCTGATGTTCAAAACCTTCCAGGGTGTCACCGAGGATGCGAAAAATACCGTGTACCTCCGTCCCGAAACGGCCCAGGGCATCTTTGTGAACTTCGTCAATGTTCAGCGCACCACCCGCAAAAAGCTGCCCTTTGGTATTGGCCAGATCGGCAAATCCTTCCGGAATGAGATTACTCCCGGCAACTTTATTTTCCGTGTACGGGAATTTGAGCAGATGGAGCTGGAGTTCTTCTGTGAGCCCGGCACTGATCTTCAGTGGTTCCAGTATTGGCGTTCCTTCTGCCATGATTGGCTGCTCTCCCTGGGTATGACCGAGGAAAACCTGCGGCTGCGGGATCATGATCCCGAGGAACTGTGCTTCTACTCCAAGGCCACCACGGACTTTGAATATCTCTTCCCCTTCGGCTGGGGTGAGCTCTGGGGTGTGGCGGACCGTACCGACTACGACCTGACCCAGCATCAAAACACCTCCGGTCGGGATCTGACCTACTTCGATCAGGAGAAGAACACCCGCTATATCCCCTATGTCATCGAGCCTTCCCTCGGTGTGGAGCGGTCTGTTCTGGCCTTCCTGGTGAACGCCTACGACGAAGAGGTGGTAGGTCAGGATAAAAATGGCAAGGACGACGTGCGCGTGGTCATGCACTTCCATCCCGCTCTGGCTCCCTTTAAATGCGCGGTACTGCCCCTGTCCAAGAAGCTGGGGGACAAGGCCACGGAGATCTATACAGAGCTTTCCAAGCACTTTATGTGCGACTATGACGAGACCGGCTCCATTGGCAAACGGTACCGTCGGGAGGAT
The DNA here is from genome assembly GCA_965147785.1 of uncultured Oscillospiraceae bacterium. GTDB lineage: Bacteria > Bacillota > Clostridia > Oscillospirales > Oscillospiraceae > HGM13006. The sequence goes on along the minus strand of CBCTLT010000120.1, from coordinate 1,842 downwards.
GAGATCGGCACACCTTTCTGCATCACTGTGGATTTCCAGACCGTGGGCGACGAAAACACACCGGCAGACAACTGCGTCACCGTCCGGGATCGGGATACCATGGAGCAGGTGCGTATGCCCATCGATCAGGTAGCTGCTTATATTTCTGAGAAAATTGCATTTTAATCATTTAGACGTTTTGTAAGGAGTGACAGAAAATAATGGATCAAACGCAGAAAAAAGCCTTGGCCATCACGGCTGCTAAGGGCCGCCTTCTGGCGCTGCAGTGCGTCTATGAGGCAGCCTCCGGCCATCCCGGCGGCTCCATGTCCGCCATGGACCTGCTGACGGTTTTGTATTTTGACGTCATGCACATCGACCCAGAAAAGCCCCAGGATCCGAATCGGGACCGCTTTGTGCTGTCCAAGGGACATTGTACCCCCGCCCTCTACTCCATCCTGGCACTGCGGGGCTATTTCCCCGTGGAGGAGCTGCACAAGTTCCGCCGGATCGACGCCCATTACTCCGGCCATCCTGATATGGTCCATGTCAAGGGCGTAGATATGTCCACCGGCTCCCTGGGACAGGGCATTTCTGCTGCCGTTGGTATGGCCATCGCCGGCAAGCTGGATCAAAAGGACTATCGGGTCTACACCATTCTGGGTGACGGCGAGATCGAGGAAGGACAGACCTGGGAAGCCGCTATGGCAGCGGCCAAGTACAAGCTGGATAATCTCTGCGCGGTGGTGGATGTCAACGGCCTGCAGATCGACGGCAAAACTTCTGACGTCATGCCCTCTGAGCCTCTGGACAAGAAGTACGAGGCCTTCGGCTGGCATGTGATCCACTGCGACGGCCATGATTACGAGGCCATCGAGGCCGCCTTTGAAGCCGCTAAGACTGTCAAGGGCAAGCCCACCATGATCTTGGCCAACACCGTCAAGGGCAAGGGCATCTCCTATATGGAGAACAACGCCGGCTGGCACGGCAAAGCCCCCAACCAGGAGCAGTACGAAACCGGCAAAACAGAGCTCACGGAGCTCCTGAGCAGATTGGAGGCGGAATAACCATGAAAATTGCAACCCGTGCTGCCTATGGTCAGGCATTGGCCGACCTGGCAGAGCAGTATCCGGAGCTGGTGGTATTGGACGCCGACCTCTCCGGCTCCACCATGACAAAAACCTTTGCAGACCGGTATCCTGATCGGTTCTTTGATATGGGCATTGCTGAGGGCAATATGGCCGGTGTGGCCGCCGGTCTTGCCACCTGCGGAAAAAAGCCCTTTATGAATTCCTTCGCCATGTTCTCCGCCGGCCGGGCCTGGGAGCAGGTCCGCAATTCCATCGCCTATCCCGGCCTCAACGTGAAGGTCATCGGATCCCACGGCGGTCTCAGTGTGGGCGAAGACGGCGCCACCCATCAGTGCATCGAGGATTACGCCATTATGCGTGCCATTCCCGGGATGCTAGTACTCTCCCCCTGTGACGGACCGGAAATGGAACTGGCAGTCAAAGCCCTGCTGGAGTATGACGGCCCCGCCTATATGCGTTTGGGCCGGCTGGCTGTGGAGTCCGTCACGGATACTATTCCCGGCTACACCTTTGCCCTGGGCAAAGGCAGCGTCCTGAAAGACGGAAAGGATGCCACCATTATCGCCACCGGCATGATGGTCCAGTGTGCCTATGAAGCTGCTAATACTCTCTCCGCCGAGGGACTGGATATTCGCGTCATTGATATGCACACCATCAAACCCATCGACCGGGACCTGGTGCTTCAGGCTGCCCGGGAAACCGGTTGTATCATCACCTCCGAGGAAGCCAATGTAATGGGCGGTCTGGGCTCCGCTGTTGCGGAAGTGGTTTC
>CBCTLT010000119.1:0-5560 GCA_965147785.1 uncultured Oscillospiraceae bacterium | reverse complement strand
CATGGATATAGCCCACGTTCACGCCGGTGTCATAGCGGACAAAACGGCGAATCTGCAGGTTCTCGCCGATGGCAAGAATCTTGTCGTTGGTGACATCGGTAACCGTCCGGTCAGTGCCGGGATAGGTCATTGCCTTCAGGGCCTCCACATCGGCAGGATTCTGCTCAGCGATCACCGTAGCAATATCCTTGACGAAATTCTGGAACACCTCGTTCTTGGCCACGAAGTCGGTCTGGGAGTTGACCTCAACCACGACGCCTACGCCGTTGGGAGCCACCACCGCATAGGAAACGCCCTCGGCAGCCACCTTGCTGGCCTTCTTCTGAGCGGCAGCCATGCCCTTCTCACGAAGGTACTCCACTGCCTTATCCATATCGCCGTCGGAAGCTGCCAGAGCCTTCTTGCAGTCCATCATGCCGACGCCGGTCATTTCACGGAGCTTCTTAACATCACTTGCGGAAAATGCCATGATTCCTAACCTCCTATATCAAATACAATCTTATTCAGCAGCGGTTTCAGCGGTCTCCACAGCCTCGGGAGCTTCAGCAGTCTCAGCCACAGGAGCCTCCTGCACGTCCTCGCCCTGCTTGCCCTCCTGCACAGCGTTGGCCATGGTGGCGGAGATCAGCTTGATGGCACGGATGGCATCGTCGTTGCCGGGGATCACATAGTCGATCTCATCGGGATCGCAGTTGGTGTCAACAATAGCGACAATGGGAATGTGGAGCTTGCGGGCCTCGGCAATGGCATTGCGCTCCTTCCGGGGATCCACAATGAACAGAGCACCAGGCAGCTTCTTCATGTTCTTCACGCCGCCCAGGTACTTCTCCAGCTTCTCGATCTCCAGGTTGAGCTTGGCAACTTCCTTCTTGGGGAGCATGGCAAAGGTGCCGTCCTCCTGCATCTTGTGGAGCTGATTCAGACGCTCCACGCGGGTCCGCATGGTCTTGAAGTTGGTGAGCATACCACCCAACCAACGGGCGTTGACAAAATACATGCCCACGCGCTCGGCCTCTTCCTTGATGGCCTCCTGGGCCTGCTTCTTGGTGCCAACAAACAGCAGGGTCTCGCCGTTGGCAGCCAGATCACGCACAAAGTTGTAGGCCTCTTCCAGCTTCTTCACCGTCTTCTGGAGGTCAATGATATAGATACCATTTCTCTCGGTGTAGATGTAGGAAGCCATCTTGGGGTTCCATCTTCTGGTCTGGTGGCCGAAATGTACGCCGGCCTCCAGCAGCTGCTTCATAGATACGACTGACATAAATTTTTCCTCCTTTAAGTTATCCCGCCACCCCAATCATCTCTTTGCCAGACCCCTTTGGGGCACCATGGCAAAAATCCTTGGGTGTGTGTGGTGACTCCGCAGTTCGCAGAGCCTTTAGATTATACTACATATTGTGCAGGATTTCAAGCAAAAATTTATATATTTTCAGGTTTCTTTTCCCAGCGTCCTCTCCGCCCCATTTCCCCGCAAATATCCCGTTCTTCGTCAGAATGAAATGGACCCTTTGGGGAAAAATTCTTAAGGCTAGGAATTTTCCGGGAGGATTAAAATATGCTTGGGAAAGTTGAAATTTGCGGCGTAAACACATCAAAGCTGAAAGTTTTAAAGAATGAGGAAATGCTGGCCCTGATGGCCCGCTCCAAACAGGGCGATCAGGAGGCGCGCAACGCATTGGTGGAGGGAAATCTCCGTCTGGTGCTCAGCGTGATCCAGCGGTTTTCCGGCAGTGGGGAAAATCCCGACGACCTGTTTCAGGTGGGCTGCATCGGGCTACTGAAGGCAGTGGAAAACTTTGACCCCACCATGGGGGTCAAATTCTCCACCTACGGCGTCCCCATGATCTCCGGCGAGATCCGCCGGTTTTTGCGGGACAACTCCCCCATTCGGGTCAGTCGAAGCCTGCGGGACATTGCCTACCGGGTGCTGCAGGTACGGGAGTCCATGATCAAGGAAAACCAGAAGGAGCCCTCCATGGAGGAGATCGCAAAAGCCCTGGATCTGCCGGTGGAGGAGGTCAATTTCGCCATGGACGCCATTGCCTCGCCGGTGAGTCTCCATGACCCCGTCTATTCCGACGGCGGCGACCCCCTGACAGTGATGGATCAGGTCCGGGACACCAAGAACACCGATGAAATGTGGATCGAGCACATTGCCCTGCGAGAGGCCATGAAAAACCTGGACGACCGGGAAAAACGAATCCTGGCCCTGCGGTTCTACGATGGACGCACCCAAATGGAGGTGGCCAGCGAGGTGGGTATCAGTCAGGCCCAGGTGTCCCGGCTGGAGAAAAACGCCATTTCCCAGATCCGCAAGGCCATCGCCGTGCAATAAGTGGAAAAACCGTCCCTCCTCCCGCATACACTGTAGCAGTATGGGAGGAGGGCTCGGAATGGTGGTGCGTTTTTCGGAACTCAAATGCCGGGAGGTCATCAACATCTGCGACGGATGCCGCCTGGGTTTTGTCTGTGATGTGGAACTGGACTGCACCGGCGGAAATATCGTCGCGCTGATCGTGCCGGGAAAGCTGAAATTCTTCGGTCTGTTTGGCCGGGAGGACGACTTTGTCATCCCCTGGGGCTGTATCCGGCGCATTGGCAACGACATCATTTTGGTGGAGGTGGATCTGGAACGAATCCGGGTCCCCTGCCGAAAGAAAAAGCTGTTTTAAATAATTGTGCCGCACCGCGAAATCGCGGTGCGGCACAGATTTTATGCTTCTTTTACAAGGATGCCATAGGTGCCTTCGCCCTGATACTGGTCGGTGTCCCAGCTGGCGGAGATCACATAGATGTGGTCGCCCTCCAATAGTTCGATGGTCCCGTCCTCGGAAACCGGCACATCCGTCCCGGGATCCTGGGGATCATCATAAGCATAGGCAGTGACCTGAATGGTTTGGGCCTCCGTAGAGAACGTCAGCGTCAGAGTGTCCATCTCCCGGGTAATGGTGTTGCTGTCGTCATAGGTCCACTCCCAGGGGGTTTGTCCATCTAACTGGGTGTTGGATGCTCCGCCGGAAATGTCGCTGTCCTCTGCTTCCTCCGTAAAGGACCAGCTGCCATAACGCTTTTCCACAATCTGCACCACTGCAGCCATGTCCGTTCGATATTCCACATGCAGCACCGGCACTTCCGTGATAGGCTCTTCCACCCACCACTTGGGACCGTCCCCAAAGGGTTCAATTTCATCCTCCGGCGGGACCGAGGGATCCGCTTCATCGCTGAGGGCTTCCACTTTTTCCGCGCTGATCTGTCCAGGATAGCTGTTCATGACGATGCCCGGCCAGGTGATCCGAATGGGGCAGCCTCTTGTCAGCTCCTCCAGGGAGATTTCCTCCCCGGCTGCATTATAGATCTTCGCGGCGTCCACATGGACCACATAGTAATCCTGTCCCAGCTGGTCAATCCCCTCTTGGGTATAGGGCGCCGCCATAATAGAGCCGTCCCCCAGATCGAGGTAATAGAGCATATCCACCTGCTCCATGGCCGTCTCATCGGCAGACGACTGATCTGCCGCAGAAGCTTCTTCCACAGATGGCACCTGGCTGGTCTCGGTGGTCTCCGGCGACGTGGTGGTTTCAGACGTGGTGGTCTCAGAGGTGGAATCCGGCTGTGCGCTGGAACCGCAGGCCGCCAGAGAAAGCATCAAACTGATGGTCAAAATAAAAGCAAAAATCTTTTTCATAAAATCGCCTCCTGACCTGTTAGACGCAGGTCTATACAAAAGGTTCCCGATTTTACAAAAATTCATGCATCCCGTTTTGGAGGCAGCAGGCCGTCAGAGTGTTTTCCAGCAGCATCACCCGGGTCATGGGTCCAACGCCGCCGGGTACGGGCGTAATGGCTGAGGCTTTTTCCGAAACCGCCCCAAATTCCACATCGCCGCAAAGCTTGCCTGCCGCGTTTCGGTTCATGGCCACGTCGATGACCACGGCCCCTTCCTTCACCATGTCGGCGGTAATCACGCCTTCCTTGCCCACCGCCGACACCAGAATATCCGCCTGCAGGGTCTGCTCCTTCAAATCCTTCGTGCCGGAATGGCAGATGGTCACTGTGCCGTTTTTCTGCAGCAGCAGCAATGCCATGGGCTTTCCAACAATATTGCTCCGGCCCACCACCACGCAGTGCTTTCCTGCCGGGTCGATGCCATAATGCTCCATGAGCCGGACAATCCCAGCAGGGGTACAGGGAGCAAATCTGGGCTGGCCCTGGGTCAGATATCCCACGTTCATGGGGTGGAAGCAGTCCACATCCTTTTGGGGATCAATGGCCTCTATGACCTTCTGGGGATCGATATGCTTGGGAACGGGCAGCTGCACCAGCACGCCATGAACGCTAGTGTCCTGATTGAGTGTATCCAGCAGTTCCAGCAGCTGTTCCTCCGTCGTCTCTTCCGGCAGAGTGTACATGGCGCTGTAAATGCCGCACTCCCGGCAGTCGCTTTCCTTATTGCGGACATAAACTTGAGATGCCGGGTTATTCCCCACCAGCACCACAGCCAACCCGGGCTTACAGCCCATAGCTTCCAGCTTTTCCACCCGCTGGCGGATAGATTCCTTACAAATCGCGGCAAAGGCCTTGCCGTCCAGAATGGTTGCCATAATAATCTCCTCTGTCTCCGGCAATGGAGGCGCAAACCTCGCTGCCGCTGCCCGCATTTTCCACAATCACAATAAACGCCAGGGGGTACTGGGTATCCTGAATAAACCCGGCAAACATGGCGTTGGGTTCTTCTCCGTCCACCTCTGCCGTACCGGACTTGGCACAGACATAGACATCAGGGAAATGATAGGTGCCATAGTTGGACACCACGTCTTCCCGCATCATCTCTGTCAGTTTTTCCGCAGTATCCTTGGACATGGTCTGATCCAGCATCTGCTGATCGGCGGAATAGACCTTGATTCCCTCCGGGGTTTCCACACTATCCACCACGTAGGGCGCCGCTGCCTGACCGCCGTTGGCTATGGAGCCCACGAAGGTCATAAACTGGCAGGGATTGATCAGGTTGGTATATTGACCGATGCCGGCCCAAGCAAGGGATGCCTCATTTGCCCCCTCCAGATTGAAATTACCGGCAGCGGTGGTGGTGCCGTCAAAGGTCAAAGTATTGTTGATGCCCGCAGCCTCGGCGTACTCCGTCAAGGTCTCTGCTCCCAGCTCCACCGCCAGTTCTCCAAACACGATATTGCAGGATTTCACCAGGCCCGTACCAAAGGAAATATCTCCATGATACTTCTCACATGTAATATATTCTCCCCCGATAATGGTCTCCTGCTCACAACGGAAGGTCCTGTCAAACACATCTGGAATATTATCAATGGCCGCCGCAGCGGTGACCAGCTTGAAGATGGACCCGGGCACATAGGTGGCCTTGGTAAACCGGTTGAGAAATACGCCCTCATAGTAGTCCACTGACTCAATGGTCTCCATATCGGGCATAGCCAGCGGATCATAGGTACCGGAGGATACCATGCAGAGGATTTCCCCTGTCTCATAGTTATATACGCCTACGGTTCCCTTCCGCTCTCCCAAATCATTCAGCGCCGTTACGCAAGCATTG
>CBCTLT010000118.1:0-5589 GCA_965147785.1 uncultured Oscillospiraceae bacterium | reverse complement strand
GACGGGCCCTCCGGGAAAATGACGGAACAGCTTCTGGATGGGTTACGGGAACGGGACGCCAGAGCTACGTTCTTCCTGTGCGGATACCGCATGGAGCAATATCCCTCCGCCTTGCAGCGGTATTTGGCAGAGGGACATGAGATCGGGGTCCACTCCACGGTGCACACGAATCTGACCAAGCTGACGGCGGAAGAGGTATATCAGGACATGGAAGTTACGGCGCAAAAAATTTTTGACGTCACCGGAGTACGTCCAACGGTCATGCGGCCACCGGAAGGGAAATATAATGATACGGTGCTGCAAGCGGCCACAGAGGAAGGGCTCAGCGTGATTCTATGGTCCGTGGATCCCCAGGACTGGGCCTGTCATGATGCTTCCGCAGTGCTCAGGACCATGGCGCAGAAGGCGGAAAACGGCGACATTATTCTGATGCATGATATGCATGAGAGCTCGGTGGAGGCAGCGCTGGCGCTGGTGGATACTTTGGAGGCCAAAGGATACTGTTTTGTGACGGTCAGTGAATTGGCGGCCCTCAATGGACAGTCGCTGGAACCGGGGGTTGTTTACCGGGAATTTCCGTAAAGGACGGCAAAAAAATATTCCCTTTTCCTGTTTTTATGGTATAATATTCGGGAAAGAAATAATCCCATGGAAGGATGAACGCAAAATGCTTACCGGCAAAAATATTGTTATGGGCATCACCGGCGGTATTGCCGCCTGGAAGGCATGCCTGATCCTCAACAAGCTGGTCATTGATCTCCACGCCAATGTAGACGTGATCATGACCAAGAACTCCGAGACCTTTATCACGGAGCAGACCATCCGGACACTGTCCCGGAATATCGTTACCCGGGATATGTTCAAGGAGCCTGCGGTCTGGAGCGTGGAGCATATCTCTCTGGCAAGAAAGGCAGACTGCTTCCTGATTGCGCCCTGCACTGCCAATGTCATCGGCAAGATCGCCAACGGCATTGCTGACGATATGCTGACCACCACCGTCATGGCCACTAGAGCGCCTGTGGTCTTTGCGCCTGCCATGAACGACGCCATGTACACCAATCCCATCGTCCAGGGCAATATGCAGAAGCTGAAGGATTTGGGACAGTACAAATTCATTGAGCCCCATGAGGGCGTCCTGGCATACGGCGGTAAGGGAACGGGCGAACTGGCCTCCGCCGACGAGATCGCCGAGTACATCGTCAACCTGATCGGAAACAAATAATTGGGAGGGACTTATTTTATGAAGATTTCTGTGGTTTATTTCACGTCCACCGGACGGACGGCCGCCATGGCCGAGGAGATCAAAAAGGGCATTGCCGCCGCCTCTGCGGAGATCGAGGTGGGCCTGTTTCCCATTACGGAACTGACCTCCTATAACGAGGACAACATCAATTTTGTCAATGCGTCCGATGCTGTGATCGTGGGCACGCCGGATTACTATGCTGCCGAGGCAAATCAGCTCAAGACCTGGCTGGATACCTGCCCCTGCAAGCTGGCCGACAAGCTCTGCGGCGCCTATGCCACCGCCAACTTCCTGCAGGGTGGCGGAGATATCGCCATTCAGTCCGTGTTGACCCAGCTGCTGGTCAAGGGTACGCTGATCTATTCCTCTGGAACGGCCCAGGGCCTGCCCTTTATCCATCTGGGACCCATCTGCCTCAAAGGCCAGGAGGATGCGGCTGCAGAACTGTTCCAGACCTACGGCACTCGCTGTGCCAAGAAAGCCATGGAGCTGTTTGCCTGATATAAACACCATAAGCCCAGAACGGCAAACGGCCGTTCTGGGCTTTCTGTCGAAATGAGGGATTGGATGAGAAGAAAAGATCGGGAAGTGTTGAATCAAGGAGAATTGGAAGAAATCATTGGAAGATGCGATTGCATTCACCTGGGACTGATGGACGGGGAATGGCCCTATGTGGTACCTCTGAATTTTGGCGTGCTGCGGAATCATGGAACCTTTGTATTTTATATGCATGGGGCGCTGGCGGGGAAAAAGCTGGAACTGATTCAAGGCTCCGACCATGCGGCCTTTTGTATGGATACGGAGCACCAAATCCTGCGAGGCACCTCTGGATGCGAGTGGTCCTACGGCTACGAAAGCGTTATGGGACGAGGGCGGATCGCCTTGGTGAAGGAACCGGTGGAAAAGCGGCTGGCTCTGGCCTGCATTTTGCGCCATTACGGTGGAGATGATGCGGTGAATACGATGCCGGAACAGACTTTGGCACATACCGCGGTGATTCGTTTGACGGTGGAATCCATAAGTGGAAAAAAGAACCGTGAAAAAGGATTCTAGACATTGACGAGATGCGAAAAAGAGGCTACAATAGAAGAACGAAAAAGAGTATAGGAGGAAAGCATAATGAAAAAACGTTGGCTCAGCTTGCTTCTGGTACTGACTATGGTGCTAGGCCTGATGGTGCCGGTTTCTGTGGGAGCAGCGGATACTGCAGTTCCGACAGAACAGATGTCGGGACAGGTAATCAACCCGCTGTATGATGGACTTCCGGCACCGGAACAGCAGGAGGAAGCTGAAGAACAGAGCGCAGAGGATGCGGTTGCGGACGCCAAAGAAGCTACCTATGTGTCCTCTACCCAGGCTGCCGATCAGCTTCGTCAGGCCATGGTAGCTCGGAAATCCAGTGTGACCCTGTACATAGAGACCAGCGATTTCTGGTATTTTGATGGACAGTCCAACTGGTTTAGCAGCGACTTCTTCCCTGTGGTCTATAGCATGGAACTGGCGCAGTGCCCCTTTGATGGAGACTACCTCAAGTGGAGCTGGTATCAGTACCGCTGGTCACTTGAAAATCAGAGCGGAAACCGGTATCAGTTTTATATCGAACTTTATTATTATAGCACGGCGTCTCAGGAGCAGTGGATGGCCAACGAGATTCCGTGGGTTGTGGATAACCTTGGCGTGAGATCCATGTCTGACTATGACGCCTATACCACCCTTTATGACTATGTAACTTCCCACGTGGAATACGACTATGAGGGTCTGGATAACGGCGATCCAGGCGTATATACCGCCTATGCTGCACTGTACAAGGGTACGGCGGTCTGCCAGGGCTATGCCACCTTGTACTATGCCCTCTGCTGGGAAGCTGGGCTGCCGGTGCGGATCATCACCAGCTACAACCATGCCTGGAATATTGTATATCTGAAAGATATCTGGTACTATGTGGATTCTACTTGGGATTCTGAGAGCTATACCGGTCGGGACTGGTATCTGCTGGGCCAGAACAATTTCTCCGGAGATCCCAGCCATGTCAACGAGGACGAGTATCTGACGGCAGAGTTCCAGAGTAAATATCCCATCAGCCCCTGGGACTATGATCCCGATATGCCCTATAACGATGTGCCCAAAAGCAATGGAGCCTATAACTATATCCTCGAAGCCACTGAAATGGGACTTTTCAACGGCACCACCACTTATACCTTCTCCCCCAACCTGGAGATCGAGCGGGGAATGCTGGTGACAGTGCTTTGGCGTCTGGAGGGCAGTCCCAAGGCCACTAAGGACAGCGGATTTACCGATGTGCCGAAAAATATGTACTATGTGGAGGCTGTGAACTGGGCTGCCGAAAACGGCATTGTCAATGGTATGGGCGACAACAAATTTGAGCCCGCCGGCAAAGCTACCCGGGAGCAGCTGGTGACAGTGCTGTACCGCTATGCCAAGTATCTCAAGAAAGATACCTCTGCTTCCGCGTCTCTGAGCAAATTCACCGACGCTTCCCGCGTGGGTGCCTACGCCCAGGAAGCCATGCAGTGGGCGGTAGGCTCCGGCCTGGTCAATGGTGTGACGTCCACAACGCTTTGCCCTCAGGATAACACGCCTCGGGAGCAGCTGGCTACGCTGCTGGTCCGCCTGATCGACTATTATGATCTGGCGGTATAGGCTGCGGTAGATCGAACTATAAAGCAGGACAGGATTTGTTTCCCGTCCTGCTTTTTTCATAGGTTGTCAGACCCATCGAAGCCCTTTGGGAAAATGGTTTTTCAGTTGGCCGCCGGAGCCTTTGGCCCAGCCGAGGCCCAAACCATCCACAGAGATTATGGTCCAGCCGGTCTGGGAACCGGGCAGTACCTGGCCCTGAAGATAGGCCAAAATTTCCGGTGCATCTGCTGGGTAATCTGCCCTTTGACCGCAGTCCCGGAGCCATAGCGCCAGGGCGTGGGCAGGCTCAAAGCGGCCCTTTTTCAAAACCCCCAGTTCCAAACCGGGCCGAAGCACCTTGAGGCCGTGCAGGTCAGGCATATCAGGCGGCGCCAGGTAGAGAGACGTGCCGAAGGAGATCAGCCCTCCTTCCGGCAGCTGAATGCTTAACGCTTTTAAAAAGGCGTCCAGTTCCGGCGGTTTCTTGATGAAACTGGGGCAATCCATATCAAAGCGGGTTACGTCTCCCGCTTTTTCCAAGAGCATCATGAAGTGCCCTTCGCCTTGGAGCTTGTGGGGCCATAGCCGAAAACCACAGGAAATCTCTGGGTTATGGGGCTCTGCCCACTCTGGATGAGCCGGAGAAAAACAGGGCATCTGGACAGATACCGGCGTGAATTCCGGAAACTCCTGTAAAAACCATGCCATGACGCCTTCGTCCTCTTCCGGTGCAAAGGTGCAGGTGGAATAGCAGAGCCGGCCGCCGGGCCGCAGCATTTTTGCAGCGGAGCGAAGGATCTCCTTCTGCCGGGACGCGCACATGGATATCGTTTCGGGACTCCAATCGGTTCCGGCGGCTTCCTCTTTTCGGAACATACCTTCCCCGGAGCAGGGGGCATCCACCAGAATCTTGTCAAAGAAACCGGCAAAGGGCTTTTCCAGATCTTTCGGGTGCATGTTCAGTACCAGAGCATTGGAAATACCCATGCGCTCGATGTTTCTGGATAGAATTTTTGCCCGTTTTGGATGAATCTCGTTGGCCACCAGCAGGCCCTTTCCCGCCAGAAAATCAGCCAACTGTGTAGATTTTCCACCGGGAGCGGCGCAGAGATCCAGAACCCGTTCTCCCGGCTGAGGATGGAGCAAAGCAGCAGGAGCCATGGCAGAGGGTTCCTGCAAGTAGTAGAGTCCGGCTTCGTGATAGGGATGCTTGCCGGGACGAGTCTCCGGGTCGTAGGAAAATCCGCCGGGAGCCCAGGGAACCGGCTCCAGAGAAAAGGGCAGCGAAAGAACATGGCCTGCTGCCTTTCTTCCTAGCCGCAGGCCCTTCTGCAAGGGCCGGTCATAGGAGCGGAGAAAGTCTTGGTATTCCGGTCCCAGCAGGGTCTCCATTCGTGATAAAAATTCTGAGGGGATCATGGGGAAGACCTCCTGATCTAAAGATTTCCGGGCGGCTTTCCATGGAGGCCGCCGCCCGGCTGCTTTGTTACTTTTTACCGCCCTTCAGGGCCTTCATCCGGTCGGCATGATTCAGAATACGCTTGCGTATCCGCAGCGTTTTCGGGGTGACCTCCAGCAGCTCGTCGTCGGCCAGATACTCCAGACACTGCTCCAGGCTCATCTGCTTGGGAGGAATCAGCCGGAGGGCATCGTCAGAGCCAGAGGCACGAGTATTAGTCAGATGCTTGGCTTTGCAGACGTTGACG
>CBCTLT010000117.1:0-5607 GCA_965147785.1 uncultured Oscillospiraceae bacterium | reverse complement strand
CTCTACGCCATTCCCTCTCTTCGCCGTCCCTTGCCCTCCCAGATACAAAGGGGGCCGGAGATCTTCCGATCTCCGGCCCTTGCCGTTTACGTGATTCTGTTATCTGCCTCTTTAGGGTGCCGTCACCGTCTCCCCGGCATAGACCTGGGCGATGAGGCTCTTGGCCGTGGCCACGGTGGACTCGTCAGGCACCATGACGTAGGCGTACTGGCTCATGGAATAGGGGATCTGGCTGTCGCCGGTGCCGTCCACGCTGTAGCTGACAATATTCCAGCTGCCGCCGCTGTTCAGCTGCTCCCGAACGATGGTGCTAAGGGTGTCATAGGGGATGCTGGTCTCGAAGCTGCCCTCCAGGGCAGAAAGCAGGGAGGTGTAGTTCAGCAGCAGTTCCGGGGACATGGCCTTGTTCAGTACGGCCTTGATAAGGGCCAGCTGATTTTTGCCACGCTGCCGGTCACCGGAGGCGAAGGCACTGCGTTCCCGGACGAATTCCAGGGCGGCGTCGCCGGTGACGTAGTTTTCGCCCTGGGAGAAGGAGTAGTTTTCGGTGCTGAAGGCCACCTCGGAGTTGACGTTCACGCCGCCCAGGGCGTCGATGATGTCCACAAAGCCCCCGAAGTTGACCCGGAAGTAGTAGTCCACATTCACGTTGTAGAGCATGGCCATGGTGTCCATGCAGACGCTCACACCGTAGATACCGGCATGGGTCAGCTTATCCTTGGCCCCGTTGGAGATGGACAGAGGCACATAGTAGTCTCTGGGGGTGGAGATCAGTACCACCTGCTTTGTGGCGGTGTTGATGGAAGCCAGAATGTTCACATCGCTGCGGCTCTTCTCGGTAAGCTCGCCCCGGGTGTCAATGCCGCTGATGAACACGGTAAAGACCAGGCCGTCCTGACCATCCTGGCCCTCGGTCTCCTCGGTGACGCCGGTGAGCCGATCCTCCGGAACCTCCTGTTCCTGAGTCTGCTCCACCACGACCTCCCGCTCCACATGTGCCATCTTGACCTCCCGGAGCTTGGATGCGGCGTCCTCATAGCCCTCCATCTCCTCCAGCAGGCCGATGTAGGCGCTGTTGACGATGATGGCGTCCACTTCAGACCCCAGCAGTCCGTCCACGAGCTGGGCCAGACCGTCGTAGGTCTTGGTGGTCAGGGAGATGCCATATTCCTCATTGATCTGGGCAATGGCCTCGTCGGTGTTCTCCCGATCCTGCTCCGCCAGAATGCCGTAGGTGTAGCTGGCAGCCACGGCATTAAAGTCGTTGGCGTCGTCGGCCCGGACATAGATGCCCACGGCAGCGGTCTCAGTGCGGACGGTGGTGATGGCCTTGGCGGTGCTCATGCCCTTGAAGACATAGCTGGTGCCGATGCCGAAAACCACCATCATCACCAGGGCCAAGATCAAGCCAATGATGTACCGGACCCGGTAACGGGACTTCCAGGTGAGGAGGCCCACCAGTACCACCACCAGGATCAGAGCCAGGAACAGCAACGCCAGCAGTTTTCCAGGCAGCAGCTTGGTGGAGATGACGGCAATGGCGAAAATGAAGGCCATAAAGGCGCACAGCAGCATGGCCACCCGGCCCACGAACCAGTCCACGCTCCGTCTTCGTCTGCGTCTTGGATTGTCATACATAGGAATCACCCGTTTCAATCATATTATGTTATACCTGGGAAACAAATCGTCTCGCACAGGAAATTCCAACCCCATCGGGGAACATGCGATATATGGGCAAAACTGGAACGCAAATACAGGAGCATTATAGTATAATTTAGGATAAAATGCAACAACAGTTCGGACAGCAGTGAAAAGATATCTTTCTCTATTCGGTGAAAAAGTTTTAACTTTATGCAACCTTCTGAATGCTAGACATTGCAATTATCCATCCCTAGTAGCCAAATACAGTTTACTTGTACCCTGAAAAATATATATTTCATACATACTTCTGCTCAATCTTCAAATAACGCTTCATAGGGATACTGCGTATAAAACTCCTCAATTTCTAAAAGATACTGTTCATAGTTTTCCATCGTCAACTGATGTTCTCCATCCCGCATCCATTGTAGAATTTGCGAGTTGATGTGTTCCCCATAGTGAATCGTATCTTTGTAATTATCCAAATTGCAAACCATATCAAATTCGTCAAAAAAGGAGAACAAGTGCACATTTTCATAGGGAAGCATCATTTCAATGGCAACACGTTGGGCCTCGATCAGCTGTTGGACATTGCCTGCTTGGTTTTGAGAATCCCAATACACAATACTATAGGGCGTAAAAAACAGATAAAAGTCTATCTGGGGATTATCCTCCACGAGAGCCGTCACATTTTGAGCAAAATTCTCCCGAACCGTTTCCTCGTCCTCCATGGAGAAACTCAAAACTTCATTGGTTGATTCCGCTCTCTCATAGCTCGACAAAACCGCTTCTTTCCCAAACGAATTGAAATCGTTCCAATTTGCATAGGTGTCAAAATCCATAGAGGGCTGTCCAGAGCGGCTATATACCAAAGCCTTCCATGTGTTGTCGACAAAAACATCCTTATTAAACAGATAATTCACATCATTGAAAATATTATCATCATACAGATAATCGGGATAGGAATCATACCGCATATAATCCTTGTCAGTCAGCAAAAAGGTTGTATCCAAACCTCGAATTATCATCTCAATGTTTGGATTTCGGCTAATGGCCCGGGTAAGGAACTCATTGATTTCCTTATAGCTGCCCCCAGAAAAAGGGAGCTTAACAGAATGAACGTCAAACAGCTGATCAAGTTCCGACGTTTTAAAATTTTCCGTCATAGAGGTGCCCGTAATGATGGCATTATACGAAAAATGGCGGCTAATCCCATCATTCTGATAGCGTTCGTTGTATAAGTCGTAGTTCTGCCACTGCCATGGCGCATGAAAGTGAAAGAAGGGGTCTAAATATGCGGTCATACCGCCCAGCAGCAAAAGAAGCGCCACCATGATCCCCAACACCGTGATACTCATCTTTTTACTTGTCATGTATGATGCTCCTAAAAATTAAAGTAGAGGAAGGTGCTTACCCCCGCAAAGGAAAAGATGCATAGCACGAGAAGCACTGCCACCATCACGGCTGCCCGCAGGGACGGTTTCAACCTCAGCATGCGCTCATATGCATTATCCATGCCCAGAAGCGTAATCACAGAAATCAACAAATAACCAGTCATAATCGCATTTGGAAATACGGTCAGAAAATCCACCTTCAAAATATTATCAAACAGCATTCGCCATTCCGCCGTCACAAAGCACTGCGCCAATTCAGGAGAAATCCCGCTGTACGTCTGGCTGGCAATGCGGCGCAGCATGGTAATGGCGTCCGCCATGGAATCTGCACGGAAAAAGACCCACATAATATTGACAAAAGCAAAGGTGATCATCCAGTTCAGGGCTGGGTGCAGCTTGTCAACATACTGCTTGCCCGCACGGGTCAGGACGCAGAACGCTCCGTGACAAACACCCCAAAGAACAAAGGTCCAGTTTGCTCCATGCCAAATGCCGCTGACCAAATATACAATCATGATATTGATATAAGTACGAGCCTTCCCTTTCCGATTGCCACCCAGCGGTATATAAACATACCGCGTAAAAAACCGGGTCAGGGTCATATGCCAACGATCCCAAAACTCATTGATGGTCAAGGCTTTATAGGGCGAATTAAAGTTGAGCGGCAGATCAATATTCATCATTTTGGCCATACCAATGGCCATGTCGCTGTAGCCACTGAAATCGAAGTAAATCTGTAGGGTGTAAGAAAGCACCACAACCATTGCACTAAGGCTGTCAATCTCCGCAAGATTTGACCAGCCCCAGTTGACGGCTTCCCCAAGAACATCCGCTAAAAGGACCTTTTTCGCCATACCAAGCGCAAAGATATAAATGCCTTTTGAAAAGTTATCCCAATCAAACTTCTTTTTCGATTGATCCATGAACTGCGGGATCAGCTCATCGTGGGTGACAATGGGCCCAGCCACCAATTGGGGGAAATAGGTGACAAAGCACGCATAGTCTATAAAGTTATAGTCGGGAATTTCGCCTTTGTAGGAATCGATGACAAAGGAAAGCTGCTGAAAGGTGAAAAAGCTGATTCCCAAAGGAAGCACAATATGGCGCAGCACAAAGTCTGTGTGTGCGATTGCATTGATGTTCTCAATGGCAAAATCGAAGTACTTAAAGTAGAATAACAGCCCAATGTTGAACGCAATGGCGATCCAGAAGATACTCTTTTTGATCAGCAGACCACGCCTGCACTGGGTCTGACAGCGTTTCATGGCCTGATAGAACAGATAATTGAACACGATGCTGCTGATCATAATCAGCAGATAGTAGTAATCAAAGTAACCATAGAACCATAAAGACATTCCCAGCAGAAAGAGCATCGCAACTCGATTTTGTTTCCAATGGTTCAATAAGAAATACACGCAGATGCAGCAGGGACGGAAAAACAACACGAAGATATAGGAATTAAACAGCATTTTTACACCCACAGATTATACTTTTTAGGAAACACATATTTTACCAAAAGTCATTGTCTTTGGACCATAGCTTATACGCGTTTTCTTCCAAACAGTTTGGATTTCATAAAAGAAATGATTTCGGTAATATCCCTAACATAAGCTGCTGCAAATGCAAGCATCAAGACGATCAGAAGTAACGACTTCATCAGCCCTTGATCAGAAAACAGCACATTTATGATGCAAGCAGCAATCCAAATGATTAGACTATATATCAAAAGACTACATTTAGGCATAATTTTGTAATATCTCCCACCCAAGATGCTGCGAATAATCAACATTGTTAATGCGGATGCCGCTACTGCTATTCCAGCTCCCATAACGCCAATTTGGGGAACCAACAAATAAGAAAGCAACAAATTGACAGAGGTATTCCCTAAAAAAGTAAAAATATTTAAATAACTTTTCCTAGAGAGCATAATTCCAATCCCTGTCATATCAGCAATCGTATTGCAAATGGGGGTAAACATCAAAAAAGGGAAAAACACTTTGCTAGCACGAAACTTTTCGCCAACCAGCAAATAGATAACATCTTGAAATAAAACGACGCAAAGGGAAATACCGATAATCAGAGCCACAACCAGCCGTTCAATTTTTTGAATCGTGGCAGCGCTCTCACTTTCTCGATAATGTTCATAGATAAACGGCCCCCAATAGGCTGAGAAACCGGTTTGAATAATGGTAAGAATATTGGCAATTGTGACCGCATTCGTATAAATACCAACCGCCGAATAATCCACATAATTTTTCAGTACCAGCAGTGGAATAGAATTATTCAGCCACGAAAGGAGCAGGACAGGAACATAGGGCAATGAGAATTTTAGAATGATTTTTAGCGTTTCTCTGGGTACCGCTTGTGCTGGTAAAAGTGATGTCTTTCGTTTCCACAGGAAAAATACGCTGCTGACAATCATAGATCCCACCGTGATGGATAAAATCGCCAGTCGATAATCAGCACGATAAAAAGCGATTAGGGTATACAAGACTTTTTCCACAACTGAGGTTAAAATCACTTGCGCCGTATATTGCCCCACTTTCTGTTCCATACGGGAACAGATACTGCTCAT
>CBCTLT010000116.1:0-5609 GCA_965147785.1 uncultured Oscillospiraceae bacterium | reverse complement strand
AGAACTAGAGCCCCGCATGTTCTCCTTCAACAATCCCGATGGCGCCTGCCCCAACTGCAGCGGTTTGGGCTATCAGCTGAAGGTAGATCCGGACCTCATCATGCCCAACAAAAGCCTGTCCATCTTAGAGGGCGGTATCATCGCCAGCGGCTGGGGCAACGCGAAAAACGACACCATCAGTCGGATGTACTACGAGGCCCTGGGCCGGAAATTCGGCTTTTCCCTGGATACGCCCCTGGAGAAGCTCTCTCCCCAGGCCATGGACGCCCTGCTCTACGGCACCAAAGGAGAAAAGCTGAAACTGCAATACGACCGAGGCAATGGCCGAGGCACTCTGGAGCAGGCTTTTGAGGGGATTATCAACAATCTGACCCGCCGGTACAAGGAGACCCAATCAGACTCCATGCGTCGGGAGTTGGAGGAATGCATGAGCTATCGTCCCTGCCCGGACTGCCACGGGGACCGACTCAGTCCCATCGTATTGGCCGTCACAGTAGGCGGCATCAATATCATGGACTTCTGCAAGCTCTCGGTCAATCAGGCTCTGGATTTCATTGCGCATTTGGAGCTGCAAGGCTCCATGGCCGTGGTGGCTCAGCAGATCCTCAAGGAGATCTCCGCTCGGCTAAATTTCCTTAAAAGCGTGGGATTGGAATATCTGACTTTGAGCCGCAGCGCCGGTTCCCTCTCCGGCGGAGAAAGCCAGCGGATCCGCTTGGCCACCCAGATTGGCTCCGCTTTGATGGGGGTGCTGTATATTCTGGACGAGCCCTCCATCGGCCTGCATCAGCGGGACAACGACAAGCTGCTCCAAACCCTGCGGCAGATGGTGGATCTGGGCAACACCCTGATCGTGGTGGAGCACGATGAAGACACCATGCGTGCAGCGGACTATATCGTGGACGTGGGTCCCGGTGCCGGTATCCACGGCGGTGAGATCATCGCCCAGGGCACGCTGGAAGATATCATCGCGGAGCCCCGCAGCATCACCGGCCAATACCTCTCCGGGAAAAAGAAAATTCCTGTTCCGGTCCATCGCCGGCCAGGCAACGGCAAGTTCCTGAAGTTTTTTGGCTGCGCCGAAAACAATCTTCAGCACATCGACGTTTCCATCCCATTGGGTACCCTGACCGCGGTCACCGGCGTATCCGGATCCGGCAAGTCCTCTCTGGTCAACGAGATCATCTATCAGAAACTGGCGGCAGAACTGAACCGGGCCCGGCTTCGTTCCGGCAAACACGACCGGGCCGAGGGCATCGACCTGCTGGATAAGGTCATCTGCATCGACCAAAGCCCCATTGGCCGGACACCTCGTTCCAATCCCGCCACCTATACAGGGCTGTTTGGTGAGATTCGGGATCTGTTCGCCTCCACCGCCGACGCTAAGGCCAAGGGCTATGGTCCGGGCCGCTTCTCCTTCAACGTCAAGGGTGGCCGCTGTGAGGCCTGCTGCGGCGACGGTCTTGTCAAGATCGAAATGCATTTTTTGCCGGATGTCTACGTTCCCTGTGACGTCTGTAAGGGCAAACGATATAATCGGGAAACGCTGGACGTGCAGTACAAGGGGAAAAACATTGCCGACGTGCTGGATATGACCGCCGACGAGGCGCTGGAGTTCTTTGAAAATCTGCCCCGCATTCGCCGCAAGGTGGAGGCCCTGTGCCAGGTAGGCCTGGGCTATATCCGGCTAGGACAATCCTCCACCACTCTGTCCGGCGGCGAAGCCCAGCGAGTCAAGCTTGCCACGGAGCTGAGCCGGCTTTCTACCGGCAACACCTTCTATATTCTGGACGAACCCACCACGGGCCTTCATGTGGCAGACGTCCATCGTCTTGTGGACGTGCTTCAGGCATTGGTGGATCAGGGCAATACGGTGCTGGTCATCGAGCACAATCTGGACGTCATCAAGGTGGCAGACCACATCATTGATCTGGGCCCTGAGGGCGGCAGCGGCGGTGGTACCATCGTCTGTACCGGCACGCCGGAACAGGTGGCGGCCTGCGAAGCAAGCTATACCGGCCAGTATCTTCGGCCCATCCTGGAAAGGGACGGGATATGAACGCCCAATAACGCTTCGAGCGTTTCCTATAAATTATCACAATCCTACCAGGAGATCCCTTGGATGTCTTGACTTCCAAGAGATCTCCTGATATATTACTAAAAATGACATTTCTTGTATATCCCCAGTATAAACGGACGTACAATAGACCATGATTTGGAGGATCTCTATGCAACAGACGATCACAGGAAAACCCAGCATTGACCGCCTCCGGATACAGTACTACCCAGCCGGCGTGGAGCAAATTACCATTCCCGACGCCACCGTTACCGAGTACTTACGCACGCATTGTCCCGGCTTGGACAAGCCGGCCCTGCAATACTACGGCAGCACCATGACCTGGTCCGCCTTGTTTGCCTGGGCAGATCAGATTGCACGCTATCCGGGTGTCCTGGGTATTGGTAAAATGATCAAACCCCCGTTTCTTCCAACAGGACATAGACCACACTGGCCTCATTGATATAGCTAATGTCTCCGCTGTAGACCAAACCTTGCCATCAGGATGGGGCACTAGGGCGGCAGTTGTCTGACATACAGAGTCAGATTTTCGACAGTCTGGAACCCCACATGTACCCCCAGGAGATCATTCAGTTGGACGCCTGTCCCTTTTCCCATTTCAAAATCAACCGACTTGCCCTCCCCGCCCCCTTTGGAGGCAGCCCGATAACCCATTGACCGTAAAAGACCTGCACCGCACAACAGCTGTACGGTGCAGGTCTTCTCTCTATTTCAAGCTTGGCTTTGGGATGCTTCTCATGGATGCCGCAGGGTAGGACTGCGTTCCACCCAGTTTTCGTAGGAATCCCGCATGACCGTGGCCCCGTAATACTCCAAAATCCGGTAGGAGAACATCAGATGGAATACCGTCTCCGCATCCCCGAAGTCCACATGGATCAGGTCGTTAATCTTGTCCAGCCGTTTGGATAGAGTGTTCCGGTGGATGTATAGGGACGCCGCTGCCTCACTGAGATTACTGTGACAGGACAGATAGGCGTGGAGGGTTCCCAGCAATTCCGTGCCGTTTTTACGGTCATAGGATTCCAGCTTCAGCACCGCCGAATGGCAGAGCTGCAGCAGACTCATCTGTGGGGCGCAGAGCTCCAAGCAGTGGTAGATGGAATAGGTGTCATAATAGAACAGTGGTCCAGCACCATCCAGCAGCAGTCCCATCTCCATGGCCTTCATGGCCTGCTGATGCCGCCCGGAAAGATTCCGCAGATGGTAGGCCGTCTGACTGACTCCCGCCACCAGCTGCCTCTGCCGCAGGAACGTGGCCACCTCTCCTAAGATCAGGGCGTCCTGGGTGGTCTGGTCATAGACATGGATCACCAGCTTGATCTGGCTGCCGTACAAAAACGCCGTGGCCTCCGGGAATTGCCGCTGTAGGGCTTCCTTCTGCCGCTCCAGTTCCAGATAGTCTCCGCCTTCCGCTGCATCCCCCTTGCGGCCAGGCCGAATGGTCAGCACCCGATAGGGCATCTTCAAATTCCACCGAAAAAACCGGCAGCGATCCAGAATCTTCTGTTCATCATTGATAGCCCCATTCAGCAGGTCCGACACGAAAAATTCCAGCATATTCTCCGGATACTCCGCATAGTGCAGATCCTTTTGCATCCGCAGGGCACACAGGTCGCTAAGCACTTGCATCAAATCCAGCTGTCCCTGATCCGGCGGCCCTCCATAGCCCGGGGACAGCAGATAGCCGATGAGCTTATCCTCCTGACTGACTGCACAGCGCACAATGGGCAGGCCTGTGGAATCCGTAGACAGCACCGGCGCTTCTGAACGCAGTGCGGACTGATACAGCCCAATATTGACGATATTCAGAGGCAGACACCGCTCCTTATTGATCTGCACCCACCGGGGATCTTCAATGCTGCTATCCGGGGTAATGGCCAGCACATGAAAGGTCAAATCCGCCAGAATCAATGGACTGCTCATATTCCTTCTGGCAGTATCCAGAAGTTCCTGCAGCGTTCTGCACCGCAGCAGCGCGTGGATATCCCGGGACAAACTGCTTGTCTGCATCAAACCCGCTCCTTTCACCGGTAGACTGTGCATAGTATAACAAAAAAAGTATCCGTTGTCAGCATGGTTGCTGAAAAATAGTGCAGAACTGTACACATATTTCAAAAAAGAGTGTGCAAACTGTTCTTTACCATACCCCGGGAAATCGATAGAATAGGCGTAGAAAGCAACGAAAATACGGGCCTTGCCCGGGAAAGAGGTATCCTATGGCTTACACCTATGAAGACTATAAGAAGATGTATGCAGAAAAGAAGCGCACCCTGCAGCAGTGCCTGGATATGATCCAGTCCGGAGATCATATCTGCTTTGGCAAGGACTGCAACGAGCCACTGCTGTTTTGCCAGCAGCTCCACACCATTGCCCCCCGGGTAGAGGGCGTCACGGTTCTCAAGGGCCGCTCCTCCGACTTCGGCTTCCTGCAGAATGAGGGCATCAAGGGCCACATTTTGACCCAGTCCGCCTTCTTCTCCAAGGGTTGGGAGCGTCCCCTCCAGCTGGGCAACTGCACCTTCGTGCCCAACGATCTGCGGGATCAGCCCTTCTGGTACAATGCAGCCAATCCCCGCAACACCTATATTGCAGCCGTTACGCCCATGGACGAAAACGGCAATTTCCAGGTAAACCTTTCCCAGATGTGGGAAAGGGACATCGACCCGCTCTCCTGTAAGAAGATCATCCTGGAAGTCAACCGCAACCTAAAAACCGTCAAAGGCGGCGTGGACATCAACATTGCGGACGTGGACGCCTTCTATGAAGCGGAATATCCCATCTATGAGATTCCCGACGCCCCCTCTTCTCCCATCGACGAGAAGATCGGTCAGTATGTGGCGGAACTGGTCCATGACGGCGACACCATTCAGCTGGGCATCGGCTCTCTGCCCAACGCTTGCGCCCGGCAGCTTATGGACAAGAAAGACCTGGGCCTCCACAGCGAGATGTTCACCAACCTCATGGGCACCATGGTGGAAAAAGGCGTCATCACCGGTGCCAGAAAAAATCTGAACCCCGGCAAGCACATCTTCTGCTTCGCCGGCGGAACCAGCCACCTGTTCGATCTGCTCCACGAAAACCCCGACTGCATCATCCGGCCCGCCAGCTATGTAACCGATCCCGTGATCATCAAACAGAATGACAACATGGTATCCATCAACGCCATTATGGAGATCGACCTCACTGGCCAGGTCTGCTCCGAGACCATCGGCACTCGGCAGTATTCCGGTCCGGGGGGCGGTTTCGACTTTGCCTATGGCGCAGCCCATTCCAACGGCGGTCGCAGCATCCTCATCATGCACTCCACCACCAACAAGGGCGCTTCCAAGATTAAGCCCATTCTGACCCCCGGCGCAGCCGTCACCATTCCCCGTCCCTATGTGGACATTGTGGTTACGGAGTACGGTATTGCCCATATGCGGGGCCAGACCGTCCAGAACCGAGTGAAAAACCTGATCAACATCGCCCACCCCGACTATCGGGAGGAGCTGCGCAAAGAAGCGGAAAAACTTTTCTATATCTAAACCGCCAT
>CBCTLT010000115.1:0-5630 GCA_965147785.1 uncultured Oscillospiraceae bacterium | reverse complement strand
CGACAGCAGCCATGTGGAAAAACCGGAAGTGACCATCACACAAGAAGAAAAAACACCTGCTACCTGTACCGAAGCAGGGACGACCACCTATACGGCAAAGGTGACGTTTAACGGGCAGGAATATACCAGCTTCAAAGATGTCGATGATATTGACCCGCTGGGGCATAAAGCGGAAAAGGTTGACGGGGACGCACCCACCGCAACCGAGCCGGGCAATATTGAATACTGGTACTGCCCGCAGTGCGATACTTACTTTAAGGACGCAGACCTGACGGAAGTTATCACAAAGGAGCAGACGGTTTTAGCCCCCACGGGTGAAGCGGAGCCTTCCAAACCGGAGGAAACCCCATCTGCACTAACGGATCCGCCACAGGATAAGCCGGACAAAACAGACGATACAACCGAAAGCCCGCAGACCGGGGACAGCAGTAATCTAGCGCTGTGGATCGGCCTGATGCTGGCCTCCTGCGGCGTGCTGGGAATGCTGTTCTACAGGCGGAAAAAGGCGGCGGCCGGGAAATAAGGCTGATTAACTGAAACGAAACCGGCAAAAGCGTCTGCAGGCGGGCTGGGTGCAAAGGCTACACCCAGCCCGTTTTGACAGCCGGCAGAAGGAGACAGAATGGCTCATGAAAAAAGTGGCGAAGCAGGCCAGATGGTCAAAAAACAGAATGCTTAGTTCTCTGGAAACCATGGCGATATAGCCTAAACCCGGCAGTAACGAGCTTCGCTCTTAGGAGTGATCTACAGCTTCTTCTTTATACATTCGGGTTTACATTCTATAAAAGAGCTTGCCATGAACCCCCATTACATCCATGACACCTCTTCTTATCCCTTCATAAATTTGTATGCGCGCAAGCGGACCATAGCGTCTGTTGGCGCGCATTTTGTTATATAGCTCATCGGAGCCGGAGGCGCCGGGGAGCATGGAAAGGAATGCACGGTTTGAATTGACTGTGCATTCCTTTTTTGCCTACAATGGAAACGGGAAGTGGACATGAAACACATTTGTGCATACCGTTAAGGCCAGTTATGTCAATGGTTTTGAGAGATATACCCAAGTTAATAGATGAGGCTACATCAGGACTGGATCCCGTGATACGGGATGAGGTTGTCGACATATTCAGTGAATTTACCAGAAACGAGGAACACTCTGTTTTGATTTCCTCTCATATTGTCAGTGATCTGGAGAAGATTTGCGATTATGTCGCTTTTCTGCATCAAGGCCGGCTGCTCCTGTGCGAAGAAAAAGACCGTCTGACGGAACAGTATGGTTTGCTGCAATGCTCCCAGGAAGAGCTTCTGCAACTTGATGAAACGGCGATAAAAGGGAAGAAAATCTCACCGTATGGCGTGCAGGCGTTGGTGCTGCGGGACATGGTTCCGTCCGGATGGCACGTCAGTCCTGTGAATATTGAGGAATTATTCATCTTCATGGTAAAGGAGAACGGATAAGATGAAAGCTTTATTACTGAAGGATTTATATATGACATCAAAGTACTGTCGTTCGTTATTGCTTTTGGTGTTGGTGTTTTTGGCTGTTTCTTTTTTCGGACAAGAAAGTCTATTTTTTATTGTCTATCCTACTATGGTTGCCGGTATGGTTCCCATGACACTTATTTCCTATGATGAACGGGGGAAATGGACTCAGTACAGCGGAAGCCTGCCTTGCTCCAGAACGCAATTAGTAAGTGTAAAATACATGATCGGGCTGATATTCAGCGGACTTGCCTGGCTGATTTCTCTGGTATCCAGTGTGGTACGGATGACGATGGGCGGTTATTTTTCCTTGGATGGGCTTTTGTTTTGGGGAACTGCACTCCTTGTTTTAGGGGTACTTGGACCGATGCTGATGCTGCCGTTTGTGTTTCGGTTCGGTGCGGAAAAGGGGCGCATTGGTTTTTATGTGATGATTGGGTGTCTCTGTGCAGTCAGTGTCTTAGCCAATGGAATTGGGCTTCAGACTTCCATAAATTTGGGAAATCGATGGATCTTGGGCATCATTGTTGCGGTGGTTGTTTTGCTTTACCTGCTCTCCTGGTGGCTTTCGATCCGTTTTTATCAAAAGAGAGAACTATAAACAGGATTGCGGGCTGTCCATAGATTGATGAAAATGGGAGCGTTGTTTGCCACATCGGAGCATGCATTGCACGCTTGCTCCGATATTTTTATAAAAGCCGAGCTTTTTCCTTGGGACAACCGGATGATTTTTCGGTAACTATGACCAGCTCAGTGCTTTTGGAGCGGTATGTTTTCTCTGCCTGTGGAGGATAGGTTGGGGCTTGACAATTGAACGTGAGCCGGTATAATAAGTAATTAGTTACTTATTTGCGCGGAATGGAAGCAGAAGGAGGCGCGTTTGGTATGATGCCCTTTGGATTAAAAATTGCGATTATCAACCGGGCGTTTCGGAAACAGCTGGACGAAAAAGCCAGCGCGTTGGGCTTGACCTCGGTGCAGCTGCGGGTATTGGGCTCCATTAGCCGCCTGGAAGCCGCCGGGGAAACCGAGATCCACCAGAATGATTTGGAACGGCTGGAGCATGTTACCCATCCGGCCATGACAAAGCATCTGCAAAAGTTGGAGGAGAAAGGCTTTGTGCGATGCGTTCCCAGCGAAATGGATCGAAGGTATAAAAAAATCACCTGTACAGAGCAGTCCTCCGAAATGTACAAAATGATCCTTGCCCACGATGAAGCGGTGTTTTTGGAACTGTGCAGTGACATGACGGAGGACCAGCGGAAGGAGTTCGTCCGTTTGGCGGATCTGGTGCTGAAGCATATTGATTCCCGGTAAAATCTGTTTTTCCTGGCAGTGTGTCGAGAAGCACGCTCGCACGCTGCCCCCTTTTTCGACTAATAAGTAACTTGTTACCTATTATGAGGAGGTCAATAAACCCATGGACAACACAATTTCTCAAACGCAAAGTCCCTTTGCAACAGAACCCATTGGCAGGCTGATTGCGAAATTCGCCATCCCCAGCGTCATCGCCCTGCTGGTCAACTCCCTGTACAACATCGTAGACCAGATTTTCATTGGCTGGGGCGTGGGCTATCTGGGCAATGGGGCCACCAATGTGGTCTTTCCCATCACCATCATTGCGCTGGCTCTCTCCATGATGATCGGCAATGGCGGTGCGGCCTATCTGAGTCTAAAACTGGGGGAGGGCGAGGTACCCGCAGCCAAACGTGGCGTGGGCAACGCGGTTTCCCTGGCTGTGATCGTAAGCATTGTGCTAGCTGCCGTATTCCTGCTCTGCATCGATCCGATTTTGACGCTGTTCGGCGCCACGGATATCCTTCGGCCCTATGCCCTGGAGTACAATGAATTCGCAGTGAAGGCCTTCCGCATCTTCCTGATGCTTTGCCCCTTGACCGGGTTTCAGACCATTGCGGCGGTCTACCTGCAGGCGGTGGGTAAGCCGGGAAGATCCGCCATTCTTTCCCTGGCCCGTCAGATCATTTTCTTTGTGCCGGCAGCTCTGATCCTCCCCACCTTCCTGGGAGTGGAGGGTGTTTTGTGGACGGGACCGGTGGCAGATGGGCTGGCGTTCCTGCTTTCCCTAGGACTGCTGGTGTACGAAAGACAGCATCTGAAGAAGGCCCATCGGCTCCACGGAGAAACAGCCGACGCAGAACACATGGACGCGGAACATATGGAGGAGGCATGACATTCGACGGGTTTATTCCCGAAAATACGGCTTTAACGCACAACGCCTCCCCGGCATCGGGGAGGCGTTTATGGCATTGGTGGCGTTTGGCCTTCGTTACCGCAGCATCCGGGACTTGAGGTCCTTCCGCTGTCGAATGTTCAGCTTTTGCAGGGTGGAGGAGATGTACTGCTTGACGGTGTTGGGGGAGATGCTCAGATGCTCGGCGATCTCCTGGTTGGTCCAGCCCCGGGCGGCCAGCATGGCCGTGACAAACTCCGTGGTGGTGAGATTGTCCGCCACGTCGTGGCCGGTGGTGGGATTGTGGATCTGACGCCAGCCGGCAGAAAACCGATAGGTGATGGCGATGATCCGCTTGAAATCCTCGGGCCAGTCCTTTTTGATGACGGCCTCCAGCATGCCGCCCAGCAGGCCGTGATGCTCCCCGAAGCCCTCGATCAAATCGTCGGGCCGGGCCAGATCCCAGGCCTCCAGCAGATGGGCCTGGGCCTTATCCGGATCCTTGAGGCTCATGTAATCCATGACGGCCACCAGATGCATATAGATGGTGGGAATGGGGAATACCTCCTGCTGCATGAGCAGGGCCGTTTCTGCGATGCCCAGGCTCTGGCTGTAGTTGCCCTGGAGATAGGCGTGATGGGCCTGGACATAGAGGGCGAACATCTGAAGACCCGGGGGCAGGAGACGAAGATGCTCCTGCAAGGACGCCACCTCCTGGGGGAGGGGCAGATGGAGCAGCACGGCGGCGGTGGCGGAGATAAAGCCAGCCACGGCCTGCAACTGGGGCGTGACGGCTTCCCTGCTGGTCAGAAAACGCTGCAGCTCGGACAGGCTGCGCTGTACCAACTGGGGCTGGCCCAAGGAGAGGTTGGAGTAGGCGTAGAGCAGACAGGCCGACAGCCGCAGCACCGGGTCGGGATGCACCAGATAGCGTGTGACGGTTTGGGCGGCTTCCTCAGGACGGCCGCTGAAATAGTAGAATTCCGCCAAGGCGATGGCTCTTTGATCCGGGTCCGAAAGACTCTGGGCATATTCCAGGCAGTGACCCGGGGCAAAGGAGGCGTTCATCAGCGGCAGCGGTGTTTGAAGCTGGGTCAGGACCGAGGGCCGCTGGGACGGCACGGGACTGTGGGGTTGGGTGCCGGCCCTGGGATCCGCCGGCTTTTCGGCGTCCGCGGGAATGGCCCAGGAAGCGCCGAATTTTTTTGCGCCCTGGATCCGCCCGGACGTGCAGTGCTGCTGAACGAGCCGCTGGGAGATCTGCCATTTCTCCGCGGCCTCCCGCACGGTGATATATTCCATGGTATGCCTCCGAAAGGTTGGTTTTCCTATATTATAAGCGTTTTTTCCTTCGGCTGCAAGTGCTGGAACGAAACCGGATCTGTCAAAGCGGACGCCGTCTGCCGCAAAAAGCGGCAGACGGCGCCAGTATGTGGGGGGGAAAACTAGTCCAGCTTGGCCCGGGGCAGACTCCAGCGGAAATGGGCCGACAGGGCCCGGATCAGCAGCACCAGCGCCGCACTGAGGTTCATGGCCCAGATCCCCGGCAGCAGGGACCAGAGGACCGCACAGCACAATGCGCCGGCCAGGGAAGCGCAGGCGTAGATATGCTTGACGAAGATATAGGGGGTGTTGCCGGCCAGCACGTCCCGGAGTACGCCACCCCCCACGCCGGTGATGACGCCCACGAAGGTCAAAAGAAACAGGTTATAGCTGCCGGACTGGGTAAACGCCGCCTCCACGCCGATGACGGTAAAAACGCCCAGGCCCACCGAGTCCATGGTCAAAAGCAGCAGATCATAGATCCGCTGGTACCGCTGGAACAGCCGCCGGACCCAGGGGAGAAATACCGCCGCGGCAGTGACCAGGGCCGTGATGGCGTACAGTGGGTCCCGGAAGGTGGCCGGGGGCGTGATGCCCAGGATCAGGTCCCGGATAATGCCGCCCCCTACGGCGGTGG
>CBCTLT010000114.1:0-5673 GCA_965147785.1 uncultured Oscillospiraceae bacterium | reverse complement strand
AATCTTGATATAGCTTTCAAAATTTGCGTTGTTGGCAAGATAGCGGTAGACCTCGCCGTTCTGCGATACATATGTTCAGCCACCTGCGACGACAGCAGACAACTATGTATTTTCGGAACAATATCTTCTGTTTTATTCATAATTTCTTGATATTATTCCGATAATGTGGTATGCTCTAACAAGTCAAACGAAAAAGCCGCCCATTCTTATAAAGAATAAGCGGCAAAATTCAGATGGCTGTATGCGTTCTACTTTCTTTGTGGGTAAGTTCGTATGTACCGTTGTGTTGAAATACTTGGTTGTTCGGGGTGGGTCATTTGAAGCTCTCCAGATTCCAGCAGGGGTTTCAGGTAAAGCCGGAAAAAGGTTTTTTTACTTTTCACATCTAACAGAAACATCAAATCTTTTCTTGTTTGGGGCTTTTCACAAAGAAATAGAATTTTCTGCTTTCCTCGTTCTTCCGTGTCGTTTATTTTTTTAAGACGAGCGCAATCCACTTTCTTTTTGAATGCTTCATATTCATCGCTCATCATAAAGTCAATCACGCATACTTTCGGAATACGATAGTGGTTTCCAATACGAAAGTGTTTGATTTTATTTTGATGAAGTAACGATAGAGCAGTGCTCTCACAAATACCATCCAGCATAAGCCTAAGTTCTTTTAACGTCAATACATCTGGGTAGTCCCTTAATTTCACTTCAAGTTCATATCTTTCCTGCATAATGTTGTCCTCCTGTTTTTTGTGAGAATGAATTGTCAATGGCAGTGATATGTGCTGCGTGGGGTCGAACCCCTTATTGTGTTTGAAGTGTTAAATATTTGGTCCAGTGTGGGGGGACGTCCCTTTAATGTCCCTCCGATTTCCAAATTTGCTCTCAAAATGAGCTGTTGCGGAAAACCTTGGTGGCACAAGGTTTTTCTACATCAAGTTGCCAAAAACCCTTGATTTTAGGGCGTTTTTCGTGGGTAACAGGTTCCGATAAAGTCCGCCAAATGGATTCGGTTTCAGAGTAAATGGTAAAACTCAAAATCTGTTATCCGCAAGGGTGTGTGGGTTCGAGTCCCACCACCGGCACCACGTCGGAGCAAAGTCCGCTTTGCTCCGACGTCTTTTTATGCCCACAGCAAAAAAAACATCATCCACCCGCTCCCTTGCTCCTCCTTTTCCATATCACAACCGCTTTGCTGGGTTGCGATTTGGTTTTAGGTGCAAGCCTGGAAACCGCGTCATCTATACTGTTTTGATGTCTCATCGTCGGAGCAAGCTTTGTATCGCTTGCTCCGGTTTTTTGTAAAAATCAGACCGCACTTCTCTCGCTGCTTCTCCTCTCCAAAGCGAGCCCGCTTCGATTTGATGAATAGTCACCTGAGAGTATCCGCATCTTACATTTCCCGTTCCAGCCGAAACCGGTAGTATAGCGCTGCCCCCTGAACCAAAACATAGGAAAACACAAGAAGCAGCACCGCTGTCAATTCAACACCCATCAGCGCAAAAGCCACCATCAATGCACCAAACACATAGGTCATTGTATCAAAGGCCTTTCCCTTTGCTCGATTTGCTATGGCAATATTTCGTTCGTCATTCTTTTCAATATTCACTTTTCTTTGAATTTCCGGTGCATTGCGAAGTGTCCGGTCCGAAATCACAGTTCCCATGCCCTGGCCAAACATTCCGCAGCCTATGCCGATGAGGATAAACGGCAGCGGCCGCATAACCCCCTGGGGTTCCACGTCTGATTTGGCAAGATATATTCCCAATATCAACATAAACAGGCCCACGAATCCTGCAATATACTTTAATTTCGAGAATTTCATTTTGTCCTCCCTTGAAGCCTGCAAATAAGGTTCGGCCAATTACTATGCCTCGTTACATTGTTTTATTTAGCTTCCAAAGCCGCATAATAAACGCAATCTGCCCAACGACAAATACAGCAATCATCGTGTAGCATGGGACTCCGGTCAAGTATCCTGTAAACGTCAAGCCACATATGGCAATCGCAAGCACCACGTTCATCACTTTGAAGCCGCTTGCCATTGCTGCATTGCCAATCCATATGTTTCTCTCGTCCTGCTCCTCAATGACCATCTCTTTCGTTTTTTTGACAAAAAGCTCGCAGGACCCAGAAATAATCAGCAGCGTTCCAATCAGGCTGGTTCCTATCATCAAAAGGCCAGGCCTTTGTACGGAAATCAGCGCATGTACACCGAGACCATAAAGCAACAGCCCACCTAGAAGCAGGATCATGCCTGCAACGGTCATCAAAACTGAGCTTACTTTTTTCATGTTCATTCCTCCTCATAGATAAATATTTCTTCAATGCTCATCTGAAAATATCGAGCGATCTTAAATGCCAGCTGAATGGATGGATTATATCGGCCATTTTCCAGGGAGCCAATGGTCTGCCGCGAGACCTCCAGCGCATTGGCCAGTTCCTCCTGTCGGATTCCCCGCTGTTTTCTCAGTTCTTCCAAGCGATTCTTCATATGGATCCTCCCCGCCGTAAATGGAAAGTTTACTTTCCATGTCTTTATCATAACATATGTTCGCAAAATGTCAAGTATACTTTCCATAATTCTGATGAAAAAGCAGGGCCAAAAGCCCTGCTTTTTCATCACTGCGTAATCTTTTAAAATCATCTATGATTCGGTATCTGACGCGCCGGTGTCTCATAGGATTTTTCCCGCTTATTTTCTCTAGGATAGTACTGCAGGAACTTGTCCAAAATTCCCTGCTTGTCGTCCCGGAGATGGTGATAATTCTGGCACATATCGTACCCGGGAATTACATTGCCTTCCACCAGCACGGGGCCGTGATCAGACAACGCCACATCCCAGCCCACATACTTGATCTGCTCCACCACCAAAGCCGCCTGGAGCACCAGCTCCACAGCCTTATCATAATCAGGGATGGCAAAGCCTACAAAATCCGTACCGGTAAGGGGATGCTTATCATAGTACTGTCCCGTGGAATCACAGAATGCAGGCTTAGCAATCTTTCCATCCTCCCATACTGGGGCATACATACCGCCGCTGGAGATATTGTCCACCACCCGAGTACCGTCGCCAACCCGGACCAAAGTGTACATGAGATGGGGCTTCCCGTCCTTCACCAGCGTCACCATCCGCAGTGTGTTGATACAGGAGGGATTGAGTCGGTCCATCTCCGCGTGCTGCACGATCTGCTCCTCCACTAGAACGCTTCCAGTGGTTTTCAGTTCTTCATAGAGCGCGGAATAATCCTTCACATCACACGCACAGATCTTCTTAATGCCATGGCCGCCGAAATCGTCTGCTGGCTTGGCAAAAACCGTCTGATGCTCCGTGACAAACTGCTCTAGTGCCTCTGCATCCGCCTTTTCCAAATTCAAATACGCCCGGCCTGTGTATCCGGAAAAGCGTTCCCAGAATTTCAGCTTATTTTTAAAAATACAGCGATACTTCGCCTGGTTGACCCGACGGACCAAGGACAGATTATCATTCATGGTCATAAAGGTCTTACGCAGCTTTTTGCCGCGAATATAGGCAAAGCCAAACACATGATATTCCAAATATCCCACGCCATAACGCAGCGTACACCAGATCATATCCAAGAAAATACTCAGGGAGCTACGCCCGCTCTCCCTATGAATCTCCCGAATATGGGTTTTCATTCTGGCAAAGCTGGCATCCTTGATCCGGTCGATCATTACCCGAAGCTTTTTCATATTCTGTGTTCTCCTTTAAGGCACGTCCTTCATTCCATCTGTGCCCAAATATTAGAAGGTGGTTATGCAGCCATCCTTTGAAAAGAATCATAGCATGCGCACAAATCCTTCACAATTTAAACACTATTATACACGTTTTTCACACCGTTTCAAGTATAACCAGTCAGACTCGTTATTTTGCACAAAAATTGCGGGACGTTAAAAAACGTCCCGCAAAGCAACCTTCTTATTTTTTGTTATCTCAAAATACGAATCACGCCCATGGGAGTTTGCTGATCGTCCTGTCCCAGGGGGTTATCCTTCAAAATCCGGGCATAGAGCTTCTTGTCAATAGTATTGTCGGATGCGCCCAGAATCTGGCCTTCCAGATCATTGATATCCACAATAATAACACGATGGCCAATCCGCTCCGCAATGTCTCGGGCCACCTTGTCCGGATTCAGGGGGCCTAACACCACGTAGTGGTTATAGGGCGGAATGGTGTTGTGGCAGGGACCGTCAATAGAACGGGCCTTATAGCCTGCAACCTTATAGAACCAGCCTTTTTTCCGGAAAATCTTCTTGCCGATCACCGAAATAAACGCGGCAAACAGGATCCGCAGGGTGCCGCATTCCACCAGGGCACACTCCATAGTCTCGGGCATTCCAAGGCCAATGCCGTGGGGCGTCTTGGTCACATAGTGGCTCAGGGTATAAGCCAGCTTTCTAGGCTTGATCTGGTCCAGTGGGATCGCTCGTCCCTGAGTACAGGCCACGCATTTTTCAGAAATAAACAGGACATCGTCCTGATTCTCCAGCACAGGCGCACCATACTGCTGCGCCACATCTACAATATTATCCTTGTCTGTCACAAGGTGTGTTTTAATCGGCAGCCGCTGATAGCTGACGCCATCAACTTCCAGCGTTCCCTTTTTGCCCTCATTGGGCTTGAGTTCCTCCGCCATTTCAACAGCCTTCTTTCCTTAGCATTGTGGGCTTTTTCAATCACATCTAAAAAGCATAAGGTAAGTATACCAAAATTGCCGAAATTGTCAAGAATATAGTGGTATTCCTAAAGCTATTGTCCCCTGTTTTTCATAAAATCCCAAACCACAGCCAAAGAATTTTCTACCATATCCGAAATGGCCTGATCGGTAAAATAGGCCATATGGGGCAGCATCAGCACATTGGGCATGGCATTGAGCACAGCCATCTGCCGATGGTTCACAGGGGTGTTTTTGAAATCCCGATAATAAATGCTGCGGTCTCCATCAAATACGTCGAGGCCCGCACCGCCAAGATGTCCCGATTCCAGAGCATCAATCAGGGCATCCGAATCCACCAGAGTTCCCCGGGCCGTATTGATGAGCACCGCCCCATCCTTCATGGCCCCGATCCGGGTACGATCCAAGAAGTGCATGGTTTCCCCATTGGCGCTCAAATGGAGAGAAAGAACATCGCTTCTTTGCAATAGCTCCTGCAATTCCACATACTCTGCAATCCCCTGCAGCTCCTGCTTCGGTCTCCGGCTCCAATACAGGATCTCACAACCAAAACCGGTAAGATGTTTGGCTACCGTACAGCCAATCCGTCCGGCCCCCAGGATCCCCACCGTCAGCTTGGGTAATTCCCTGCCCTGGAGACCTGCAACAGTGTAATCCTGCCCCACATACCGCTGCAGCATAGGTTTGATATTCCGCAGTACCATCAGCATCATCATAATGGCATAATCCGCCACGCTGGAGGGAGAATAGGTGATATTGAACACTCGGATCCCCAGCGTTTCGGCATACTCCCGATTCATGTGTTCCATCCCGATGCAGCGGGTCACCGCCACGGAAATACCGGCCTTTTGGTATGCATCCCACAGTTCCCGGGAGATCACGGTATCGGATAGTACATTGATGGCATCCGCTCCCACCGCCAACTCACTGTTTTGCAGGGTTGGTTTTTCTTCCGTCATGACAAGTTCTACATCATATTTATCCC
>CBCTLT010000113.1:0-5689 GCA_965147785.1 uncultured Oscillospiraceae bacterium | reverse complement strand
CCTGTTGGCGTTTCCGACGGAAAATGGAAGAATGCGGTTGACTGTGGGGTGGATGTGTGATAAAATGTATCGTATTCAAAATATCAGCGCGAAGGAGTATTGGAAATGGAGAAAAATATGACCAGGGGCACACCCTGGAAACATATTCTGCTGTTCTCCCTGCCCATTCTGGGCGGGATGATGCTGCAGCTGCTTTATACTACGGTGGACGGCATTGTGGTGGGCAACTTTGTGGGGGAGACGGCCCTGGGTGCTATGAACACCAGCGTCAGTTATGCAAGCCTGCTGCTGGCCATCTCCACGGGACTGTCCACAGGCTGCGGCATTGTACTGGCACAGTTTTATGGGGCCGGCAGCCGAGAAAAGGTCCGGCAGTGCGTGGCCACCATGCGGATTTTGATGCTGGGCCTGGGGGCCGCCGTCATGGTGCTGGGCCTGGCCACCACAGACGTGGTGCTGCGGTATGTGCTGGGGGTGCCGGAGGATGTGTTCTCCTACGCCGGCGGCTATATGAAGGTCTATTTTCTGGGGATGATCTTCCAGTTCGCCTACAATGCCTTGGCTGCAGAGCTGCGCAGCGTGGGGGATTCCGGAGCCACTATGAAGTTCCTGCTGATTTCCTCCCTGTCCAATGTGGTCTTTGACCTGGTGTTTGTGGTGGGCTTCCGCTGGGGCGTCATGGGAGCAGCCCTGGGGACCGTACTGGCCCAGGGAATTTCCGTGGGGGTGAGCCTGTGGTATATCCGCAGACGGCACCAGCTGCTCTGGCTGCCCCGGACAGAACTGCGCTTTTCGGGAGAAATGTGCAGGATGATCCTCAAGCTGGGCATTCCGGTGATGATCCAGACGGTGATCTCCAGCCTGGGGTCCCTGGCCATCCAGCGGCTCATCAACAGCTTTGGCTCTACCACCATGGCGGCGGTGGCCGCAGGCAGCAAAATTGAGAGCTACGCCATCATGCCCAACATTGCCTTTGCCTCGGGCATGGCCACCTATGCGGGGCAGAATGCCGGGGCAGGGGATCTCAAACGGGTCTGGCGAGGTTATGTGGCGGGGCTGGTTACCACGGGGATCATCTGCGGCGTCCTGAGTCTACTGATCTTTTTCCTGGCCAGTCCTCTGGTGTCCCTGTTTGGCTGCGGTGGCGATGCACTGACCTTCGGCATGGAGTATCTCCGGTTTATGGCCTGTGTGCTGGTGCTGATGACGGTGCTGTTTGTGTCCCGGGGAATGCTTCAGGGGGTGGGAGATGTGACCATTACCACCATCATCACCTTTGTGACCCTGGCCATTCGCATTGCTCTGGCCTATTGGATGGCCACCTGGCCTTCTGTGGGACGCCGGGCCATCTACATCTGCATGGGGATCGACTTTGCCATCGGCGCAGCTTTCTATGTGATCCGGCTGGCGTCGGGACGCTGGAAAAAGAAGATCCTGGTCCGGCAGGAGAAGGCAGAAGAGACGGTTTCGTGAGAACAATACGGGGCCGGAAATCGCAGCTGCGATTTCCGGCCCCATTGATTTTGGCAGAATGGATTACAGGGACTGGATGTCCTTCTCGGTCACCAGTTCGATGCCGTTCTCGGTGAGCACCTGGATGGCCTGGGCGTTGTCCTGGATCCGCAGCACCACATAGGCGCTGGAGCCGGAAACGGACACGAAGGCGTAGAGGTAGTCCACGTTGATCTGATGATCCGCCATCAGGGAGAGGACCTGGGACAGGCCGCCGGGGGAGTCGGGCACCTTGACCCCCACCACATCGGTGACGGAGAAGATGGTGCCGTTTTCCGTCAGCACGGCCTTGGCCTTTTCTACGTCGTCCACAATGAGGCGCAGGATGCCGAAGCCCTGGGTATCTGCCACGCTGAGGGCACGGATATCGATGCCGGCCTTACCCAGAGCCTGGATCACGTCCAAAATGCCGCCGGAGCGGTTTTCTGCAAAAACGGATACCTGTTTGATGGTCATGAGAATACCTCCTTTAGTTCTGGTAGAGATTTCTGCGGTCGATGACGCGGACGGCCTTGCCCTCGCTGCGGACGATGGACTTGGGCTCCACGATTTTTACCACGGCGTAGATGCCCAGCACGCTCTTGAGGGCAGCCACGATTTCCTTCTCCTTGGCGGCCAGGGTGGTGAGAGAGTCGGAGAAGAATTCGGGGGTCATCTCCACCCGGATCTCGATGGTGTCGGAGTGGTTAGCCCGATCCACGATGATCTGATAGTTGGAGGTGAGGCCGTTGTTCAGCAGCACCATTTCGATCTGGGACGGGAACACGTTGACGCCCTTGACGATGAGCATATCGTCGCTGCGGCCCATGGGCTTGGACATTTTCACATGGGTGCGGCCGCAGGAGCACTTTTTCCGGGACAGCACGCAGATGTCTCTGGTGCGGTAGCGGATCAGGGGGAACGCCTCCTTGGTAATCGAGGTGAACACCAGCTCGCCCTTTTCGCCTTCGGGGAGCACTTCGCCGGTGACAGGGTCGATGATCTCGGCGATGAAATGGTCCTCGTTGATGTGCATGCCGGTCTGCTCGGAGCACTCGAAGGAGACGCCGGGGCCAGAGATCTCCGTCAGGCCGTAGATGTCGTAGGCCTTGATGCCCAGCTTGTTTTCGATGTCGTGCCGCATTTCCTCGGTCCAAGCCTCGGCGCCGAAGATGCCGGCCTTGAGCTTGATCTTATCCCGCAGGCCCTTTTCCACCACGTTTTCCGCCAGATAGGCCGCGTAGGAGGGGGTGCAGCAGAGAATGGTGGCCCCCAAATCCGTCATGAACATGAGCTGCCGCTCGGTGTTGCCGGAGGACATGGGCAGGGTCAAGGAGCCCACCTTATGGCTGCCGCCGTTGAGGCCGGGGCCGCCGGTGAACAGGCCGTAGCCGTAGCAGACCTGGACCACGTCCTCATTGGTGCCGCCTGCGGCCACGATGGCACGGGCGCAGCAGTCCTCCCACAGATCCAGGTCGTGCTGGGTGTAGAAGGCCACCACCCGCTTGCCGGTGGTGCCGGAGGTGGACTGGATCCGGACGCAGTTTTTCAGGTCCGTGGCCAGCAGGCCGTAGGGATAGCAGTCCCGCAGGTCGTCCTTGGTGATGAAGGGCAGCTTATGGAGGTCATCCACGGACTGGATGTCCTCGGGCTTGACGCCGGCTTCCTCCATGCGCTGGCGGTAGAAGGGCACGTTGTCATAGACATGGCGGACGGTGTTCTTGAGGCGCTCGTCCTGCCAGGCGCGGATTTGCTCTCGGGAGGCGGTTTCGATTTCTTTCTGATAGTAGCGTTCCACAGTGTTTTCCCCTTTTGTATGTAGTATCGGATTAAGCGCTGTAGCCCAGCGCAAAGGCTTTCTTGTTCAGTTCCACGAATTTGGGGGCCACGATCTTTTCGATGGCGGCGATCCAATTGTCGTAGGGAATGTCGAAGTATTTGGCGACCCGGGCCATCAGCACGATGTTGGCGGCCTTGGGGGAGCCGGCTTCCTCCGCCAACTGCAGGGCGTCGATGGCGTCGATGTGGGCACCGGCGGCGATCATCTCCTCCAGCACGCCGGAGGGATACTCCGCAGAGCCCACGATGACGGGCATAGGATCGATCTGCTGGGTGTTCACCACGATGACCCCGTCCTTTTTCAGATTGGAAAGCCAGCGGGCTGCCTCAATCTTTTCAAAGGAGACGATGAGATCCGCCTCGCCGGTATCCACCAGGGGAGACCGGACCTTATCCCCAAACCGGACATAGGTCACCACGCTGCCGCCCCGCTGGCTCATGCCGTGGACCTCGCTGACCTTCACGTCATAGCCCTCGTCCACCAGCAGCCGGCCCAGCAGCTTGCTGGCCAGTAGGCTGCCCTGGCCGCCTACGCCAACGATCATAATGCTTTTTGTTTCCATATCACTTCTCCTCCTCAAAGGCCCCAAAGGGACATACCTGCTGGCAGACGCCGCAGCCCACGCAGAGGGTGGGATCAATCTTTGCTTTCTTGCCGTGCATGGCAATGGCCGGACAGCCGAAGCTCATGCACTTCTTGCAGCCCCGGCAGGTGTCGGGATTGACATGGAGGGGCGTTTTGGCCTTCACATATTTCAGCAGCACACAGGGGCGACGGGAGATAATGACGGAGGGTTCCTCCGCAGCCAGCTCCTCCTTCAGGGCCTCCTCGCACTGCTCCAGGTTGTAGGGATCCACCACCCGGACCCGGCGGATTCCGATGGAACGGCACAGGGATTCCAGGTCGATCTTTCCTGCGGGATCCCCCTTGATGTTGTAGCCGGTAGTGGGATTCTGCTGGTGACCGGTCATGCCGGTGATGGAGTTGTCCAGAATGACGATGGTGGAATTGGAGCCGTTGTAGGCGATGTTGACCAGGCCCGTGATACCGGAGTGGATGAAGGTGGAGTCTCCGATGACGCCCACGGACTTCTTCTCCGCCGTCTCACCCAGGGCCTTGTTGAAGCCGTGGAGACCGGAGACGGAGGAGCCCATGCAGAGGGTGGTGTCGATGGCCTGGAGGGGCGCCTGGGCACCCAGCGTATAGCAGCCGATGTCGCCGATGGCGGTCACCTTATTCTTGGAGAGCACATAGAACATGCCCCGATGGGGACATCCGGCGCACATCATGGGCGGACGGGCGGGGATGGCCGTCTCGATGGACAGGGTCTCCTTGGGGGGCAGACCGAACACCTGGGCGATGGTCTTCTGGGAGTATTCCCCCAGGGGAGAGAACAGATTCTTTCCTTCCACAGTAAGGCCCAGAGCCTTGCAGTGGTTCTCGATGACGCCGTCCAGCTCCTCCACCACCACAAGCCGCTGCACCGATGCGGCAAAATCCTGGATCATGCGGGTGGGCATGGGATTGATGAGGCCCAGCTTCAGCACGCTGACGGAATCTCCAAAGACCTCCTTGACGTACTGGTAACAGGTGCCGGAGGTGATGATACCCAGCTCGGTGCCACCCATTTCCATCCGGTTGAAGGGGCAGGTTTCAGCGTATTCCTGGAGTACCTTCATTCTGGACTCCACCACGGGATGGCGGCGGATGGCGTTGCCGGGCATCATGATGTACTTGGCTCCGTTTTTGATATAGGGCTTCTTCTCAATATTCTGCCGGGGGTTGGTCTCCACGATGCTCTGGGAATGGGCGATGCGGGTACAAAGCCGCAGCAGCACCGGCGTGTCATACTCCTCGGAGAGCTGGAAGGCCGCCTTGGCAAAATCCAGGCATTCCTGAGAATCCGCCGGTTCCAGCATGGGCACCTTGGCGGCGATGGCGTAGTGCCGGGAATCCTGCTCGTTCTGAGAGGAATGCATCCCGGGATCGTCGGCCACACAGACCACCAGACCGCCGTTGACGCCTGTGTAGGACAGGGTGAACAGAGGGTCGGCAGCCACATTGAGGCCCACATGCTTCATAGCACAGCAGCTTCTGACGCCGGCCAAAGAGGCACCGAAGGCCGTTTCCATGGCCACCTTTTCGTTGGGGGCCCACTCGGCATAGATTTCCGGATAGTTGGCGGCCTCCTCGGTAATTTCCGTAGATGGGGTGCCGGGATAGCTGGAGATCAGGCCGCAGCCTGCCTCGTATAGTCCTCGGGCAACGGCCGCGTTGCCAATATAGAGTTCTTTCAAATCGCTTTCATCCTTTCCGTGTCCCGCGCTTTATGGGTTTAAATCATAGATTATATTCTGT
>CBCTLT010000112.1:0-5699 GCA_965147785.1 uncultured Oscillospiraceae bacterium | reverse complement strand
CGAGGGCTTGTCCTACGAATGTAGCAGGCTCAAAAGTCCTTCCAGCATCGTGGAACGGTGTTCAGTTTTCAGGGTACAGTAGTTGGTGTTGATTACCACGAGGGTCCACCTGTTCCCATTCCGAACACAGAAGTTAAGCTCGTGTGTGC
Source organism: uncultured Oscillospiraceae bacterium (assembly GCA_965147785.1). GTDB lineage: Bacteria > Bacillota > Clostridia > Oscillospirales > Oscillospiraceae > HGM13006. The sequence goes on along the minus strand of CBCTLT010000112.1, from coordinate 5,550 downwards.
CGACGATAGTGTGTGGGTGACTGCATGTGAAAATAGGTGATGCCAACATTGGATTCCGCTCTCCAATCGGAGGGCGGTTTTCTTATATGTATAGCATTTGTTGCTCAGAAGCAAAAATAGACATTGACGGAAATGATAATATGTGTTAATATAATGACACTGAATTGTAACCTTTTATACGTGGGGGTGAGGGACATGCCAAGCCGAATGCGTCGACTTTTGCTTATTTTTCTCAGCGCTGTAGCGCTTTTCTGCCTGTTTTCTCTTGGGGCAAACGCATATACATACCCAAGTATGCCGAGCGACTGGCAGAATGTGCAGGTGACTGTGGGAACGGTTACGATGCCGCTGGCAAGATATCCTTCCGGCTCGATCTACGATCCGGAAAAGCGGTATATGACGGTGGAAGAGCAGAAGGATTACGGCTTTAATATCGGCGGCAATTTGGATCTTCGAGGTTGGGAATGCGTTGGATTTGCGCGGTATGTGTATTCGGCGCTGTTTTATAAGTATCCTCAGGATGCCACCATTGATACCAGCCTGGCTTATAGTTATGCCGGTAGTTACGCATACCGGGATATGATTGAAGAGGTCTTGGGGACGCGTACGTTGGCTGCTGGATATTCTGCATCTACCCTGAAACAGCTGATTACAGCCTGTCAGCCAGGGGCGGTGATGCGGATTAGCGGACACTCGTTGGTCATTATGGCTATCTATGATGACGGTATCTTGGTGTATGACGCCAATTACTCCAGCGATAACGAGGTCAGCGTGCGACCCTATACTTGGCAGGAGTTTGTAAATTCCGTTGGCAGCCGGGGAATTGAAGCGCTGCATATGCCTGCCTACTATCCTGGATATAGCTATTCCACCGGAGACAACAATTACTATGAATTGGACACCTCTGCGGCTGGCAACTATGTGGTTATTGATGGTGTTACGCTGAATGTAAGAACCATGCCTACCACATCTTCCAGTACTGCCGGTACCCTTTCAGAAGGCGACGTTGTGGAGGTGTTCGGTACTTATAACGGCTGGGGCAAGATCACATACAACGGAAAAGGCTGCTGGGTCTTCATGGATTATTTGAAGAAGCAAGGCATTGAGGTATCAGTCACCTTTGACGCCAACGGGGGCAAGGCAAGTGCAACCTCCGGTACATATATGTCTGGAGAAGCCTTTGGTGCTTTGCCCACTGCCCAAAAGACAAACCGTTCGCTGATAGGCTGGACCGATGGAACAACGATATATACCAGCGAGAGCATTGTGCCTTCTGTGGCAACCTTGGCGCTAAAGGCGCAGTGGTGTATTCTCGACTATGAAGATGTATTGGAAGAAGCATGGTTCGCCTCTTATGTGGAGGATGCCTACTTTAAGGGCCTCATTAGCCATGACACCCACTTTGACCCAGATGATTATGCCTCCCGGGCACATATGATCACAGTGCTGGGCCGTGAATACGAACGGGAAACTGGAACTGAGATCACCGGCGATGGGCAGACCGCATTTGAGGATGTAACGTCCAACAGCTATTATGCCGTATATGTGGCCTGGGGCAGTGAGGCTGGTATTGTCAAGGGTATTACTGAAACGGAATTCTGGCCCAATGAAAACGTGACCAGAGAGCAAATTGCGGAGTTCCTGTACCGTTTGGCTATTTATACCGGTGTGACGCAGCGTCAGGATGGCGATCTGAGCGTGCTGGATCGCTTCTCAGACAAGAACTCTGTCTCCGAATATGCAAGAGCGGCTATGTGCTGGGCCGTGGATGTGGGGATTCTACAGGGCGACGACGCTGGAAAAATCAATCCACAGAATCCGGCCAGGCGCAGCGAAATGATCACCATGTTCAGTCGGTATATCGATTATATCGAGACGGCGGAAAAGGTTCAAATCGAGATTACCTTTGACGCCAATGGCGGAACTGTGGACCAGAGCAGCGCAACCTATGAACTGGGCGGTACGCTTGGAGAGCTTCCCACGCCCACCAAGGAGAACAGAACGTTCCTGGGCTGGTATTACGAGGATACACAGTATACCTCGGAAACCAAAGTGCCGGATAAATCTTTGACGCTGACAGCCCGCTGGGGTGTGCTGAACTATACGGATGTGGAAGAGGAACACTGGTATGTTCCCTATCTGGAACGGGCCTATGAGTATGGGCTTGTGGATGGCGTGGGTAGCTTTGATCCCTGGTCTCAGGCGTCCCGTAGCGATATGGTTACATTCCTAGGGCGGATATACGAGTATCTTTCCGGAGAGACGATTCCAGAGGCAACGACCATGGTGTTTGAAGATGTGGATCTGTCTGCCTCCTATGCCAAATACGTGGCCTGGGGATATGAGATGGGACTGGTCCAAGGTGTAGACACCACGCACTTTGCACCGGATGCCGACGTCACGAGAGAGCAGGTTGCTACCTTCTTGATGCGGCTTGCCGACAAGACCGGTATATTGGATAGCTATACGGAAGACTTGTCTGTGCTGGAGCGGTTTGACGACGGTGATCAGGTCAATGCGTTTTATCAAAGTGCAATTTGCTGGGCGGTTTCCGCCGGTATTCTCAGCGGAGACGACCAGAACAATCTCAATGCGCAAGGCATGTCCACCAGAGCGGTGCTGCTGACGATGATGCTGCGCTATATTGATTATGCTGCGGAATATCCCAGTGTGCAGATCACAGCATCCCAGGAGCTGTCAGAAATAATACCAGAACCGGAAGCGACAGCTGTACCTGAAACAGAATTGGAACAGGAACCGGCGGATGAAACACAGACAGAGGCAGGGCCTGAATCTGAAACCGAGAGCCCAACTGTGACGGAAGAAACCTCCGATGAATCGACGGAAGTGGAACCGGAAGCGGAGCAAGAGACAACCGAATAACAAAGTTATCAAAACCACCGGTTCAACCGGTGGTTTTGATTGCGAAAGAAGCAGCACCTTCCTGCCATGGGAGGGTGCTGCTTGCTATTGTACTGCTTAAACTTTGAGGAATATGAACCGAAGACTGTTACTCGTTGATGAGTGTATCAATCAGATCTACAAATTCACCCATGGTCTTGGGAGGCTCTTCCACGTCAATCTGAATACCAAACTCGTCCTCGCATTCCAAAGCGACCTCAACCACCGCCAGAGAATCCAGGTCAATGTCCTTGAAGGTGGTGTCCATTGTGATTTCAATGGACTCATCCAACTCACACTTTTCCCGCAGAATCTGCACAACTCTTTCAAAGGTGTTTTCCATAATGTTTCCTCCAATATAATAAGTTTCATACGAAGGTTCGAAAACCAAATGGTGAACAAAAATTACCTGTGGGCCGGAAATATAGAACATTGCGAACCATATCCAAAATACACAGAGAATGAGAAAAGTTTGGACACTATGACAGCAATGGTCTTTTTTTCGCCTAGGGCAAATAATTCGTTCCGTAAAACATAGAATATACGAGAAAATCGTGTTTGTCAATAGTGGATCGGAAAAAAGCGGAAAAGGCAGTGAAGCCGTGTGGCTTTTTGCGCAAAAACGTTCCCATCGAAAAAACGAAAAAAATTTACGATTTCCTCTTTACAAAAAGATCTATATGGATTAATATTGAAGAAAAAGTTAGTTACCTGTTAATTTTAAGGAAAGGAGCGAAAATAAAATGCTGAGCGATTTACTTGGACTTTTATCGCCCATGGCGCTGGTTTGGCTGGTGGCACTAATCATTTTTGCTGTTGCCGAGGCAGCCACGGTTGGGCTGGTGTCCCTGTGGTTTGCCGGCGGAGCGCTGGTGGCGCTGATTGCCGCGGGGCTCAATGCCCCAATTTGGCTGCAGGTGCTGCTGTTCCTGGTGGTGTCGTTTGCCATGCTGATCCTGCTTAGACCCTTTGTTAGGCAAGTATCGAAGTCCCAACGGATTCGGGTCAACGCGGACAGACATATTGGCCGTACGGCACTGGTCACGGAAGAGATCAACAACCTGGAAGAGCATGGCGCAGTCCGATTGGATGGTGTCGTCTGGTCCGCTCGTTCTGAGAGCGGCGAGGTGATTCCGGTGGGCACAGAGATTGTGGTGCGGCGCCTTGCTGGCGCGAAGGTTTGGGTCGAGCCTGCTGTGGAAGAGATTCGAGTGTAGTAGACGAATAGAAAAAGAGTAAGGAGGAAATTTTATGGAACTCGCGATTATCATTGGCGTTGTTGCCATCATTGTATTGCTGATTCTTGTGAAAAATATTTACATCGTGCAGCAGTCTCGCGCCTATGTGGTGGAGCGGCTGGGTGCATTTCAGGCGGTTTGGGGTGTCGGACTGCATTTTAAGATCCCGTTCATTGAGCGTGTGGCCAAAAAAGTGAGCCTGAAGGAGCAGGTCATGGACTATCCTCCCCAGCCGGTAATTACAAAGGATAACGTTACCATGCAGATTGATACGGTGATCTACTATCAGATCACGGATCCGAAGCTTTATACTTACGGCGTAGAACTGCCCATGAGTGCCATTGAAACGCTGACGGCCACCACCCTGCGTAACATTATCGGTGACTTGGAACTGGACCAGACCCTGACCTCTCGGGATACCATCAACAGCCATATGCGCACGATCCTGGACGAGGCCACCGATCCCTGGGGAATCAAAGTCAACCGCGTGGAGCTGAAGAACATTCTGCCTCCTACCGATATTCAGAATTCCATGGAAAAGCAGATGAAAGCCGAACGGGAACGCCGGCAGAATATTCTGCAGGCAGAGGGTACCAAGCAGTCTGCCATTCTGGTGGCAGAGGGCGAAAAAGAGGCCGCAGTGCTCCGGGCCGATGCAGAAAAGCAGGCGGCGATCCTCAAGGCAGAAGGCGAAGCCCAGGCGATTTTGGCGGTGCAGCAGGCTATGGCTCAGTCGCTGAAGCTGCTCAACGAGGCTTGTCCCAATGACCAGGTCATCAAGCTCAAAGCGCTGGAGACTATGGAAAAGGTTGCGGACGGCAAGGCCACCAAGATCATTATTCCCTCTGAGATTCAGGGAATTGCCGGTCTGGCAGAGGGCATCGTAGAGTCTGTCAAGAAGGTTTAACAGTATGGCAGAAAAACGATTTGAACAGGTCTATACCCAAGGGGTGCTGCAAACCGTGCAGATCTGGGTGGACCGGGAGACTGGCGTCAACTATCTGTTTGTGAGCAGTGGTGAGAGCGGCGGACTGACGCCGCTGCTGGGCCGGGATGGTAGACCGGTGATCTCTCCGCTGGAGCGATAAAAGAGCTAAAAAAACGGAGCTGCTTCTCAAGATAGAGGCAGCTCCGTTTGCTATGTTTTCTTGATAAAGCTCTCCCGGCAGGAGGGACAGGTGATACGGATTTTTCCCTTTCCTCTGGGGACTCGCACCCGAGTTTTGCAGGCGGGACATTTGTAATAACAATAGGTTCTTCTGCCACGAAGCCGGGAAAAGAACTGGCGAAACTTTTCGTTTTCCTCATAGCGTCGGGCAGTATCCCGGGAAAAGATGCGGAAAATCGCCAACAGCAGCGGAATATAAGCAAAAGCAGAGAACAGCATGATGTTGCTGAAACTGCCCACCAA
>CBCTLT010000111.1:0-5706 GCA_965147785.1 uncultured Oscillospiraceae bacterium | reverse complement strand
GGGCTATGACCCATATCTCTCCGTTCAGAACGCCCTGGTCATGAATTCCGCCGTCAAGATCGTGGATCTTAAGACCATCTACGAGATGAGCGACTACATCACCATCCATTCTCCCCTTCTGCCCTCCACCAAGGGCATGATCGACGAGACCTCCATCTCCTCCATGCGTCACGGTGTCCGGATCATCAACCTGGCCCGGGGCGGTTTGGTGGACGACAAAGATATGCTGGCGGCCATCAAGAGCGGCAAGGTGTCCCGGTATGTCACCGACTTCCCCAACAACGATCTGGTAGGGACCCCCGGCGTCATCACCATTCCCCATTTGGGCGCCTCTACTCCCGAAAGTGAGGAGAACTGTGCAATAATGGCCGCCCAGGAACTGCGGGAATATCTGCTCACCGGCAATATCTGCAATTCCGTGAACATGCCCAACGTGGAAATGGCTCGTTCCGGCATGGCCCGGCTGGGTATCATCCACCGGAACATCCCCAAGATGATCTCCAACATCGTTTCGCTGCTTTCCAGCGAGGGGGCCAACATCGAAAACATGACCAATAAGTCCAAGGGCAATTATGCCTATACGCTGATTGACCTGAGCCAGGTGATTACAAATGAGACCCTGGAGCATGTCCGGGCGCTGGAAGGCGTTCTCCGGCTGAGAATTATTAAGTAATTCGTTCCCTTTTTGGGAATTGTGTGCTAAAATAACAGGGACGTCGATTTTCCGGCGTCCCTGTTTTGCACAAGGTACGAACGGAATATGGGAGGGCTCAAAATGGTAAAAGATATGACGGAGGGCAAGGAGTGGAAGCTCATCTTGTCCTTTACATTGCCGCTGATTGCCGGGAATTTGCTTCAGCAGATCTATTCTCTGGCTGACAGCCTTATCGTGGGAAATTTTGCTGGACAGACAGCACTGGCCGCTGTTGGCACTAGCTTTCCCATCACCTTTTTGCTGCTGGCCCTGGCCATGGGCCTGACCAACGGCGTGGGCATCATGGCTTCCCAGTATTTTGGCGCGAAAAACAAGCAGCTGTTTCAGCGGAATCTCTCCACCGCCTGCTTTACTCTGTTGGGGGCCGGCGTGGTTATCACGATTCTGGGCATTGCCCTGAGCCGTCCCCTACTGGAGGGACTGCTGCAGGCTGACGCCTCCATTCTGGATGACGCCCTGCTGTATCTCCGCATCTATTGCATTGGCCTGGTCTTCCAATTTGCCTATAATACCTTTGCGGCCATTCTGCGTTCCATCGGGGACAGCCGCTCTACTATGTACTTTTTGCTGGCTGCCACGCTGCTCAATATTGTCCTGGACCTGATCTTTGTCCAATTCTGGACCGTGGCAGGTGTGGCCTGGGCCACTGTTATCGCCCAGGCCGTGTCCGCCGTGGTGGCGGGAATCTATCTGTTCCGAAAGGTGGAGCTGGCCCATTTTAAAAAGGGCGAATTTGTCTTTGACAAGACCATGTTTACCACATCCCTGCGGCTGGGGGTACCCACCTCCATCCAGCAGTGCTCCGTTGGCCTAGGCATGGTTCTGATGCAGCGGCTCATCAACTCCTTTGGTGTGGACACCACCGCCGCCATTACCGCCGCCATGAAGCTGGAGAGCTTCGCCATGGTCCCCATTATGATGTTCTATATGGGCCTGTCCAACTTTACCGGCCAGAATATCGGCGCTGGAAAGCTGGACCGAATCAAGCGAGGATTCCGTCAGACCATGGTCATGGCCATGATCACCTGTGCCGGCATTATTCTGCTGCTGGTGTTCGCCGGTCCCTACGCCGTGGGATTTTTCCATATGAACGAAGCTGCCACCGCTATCGGCGTGGAATATCTGAAAACGCTGGCCTGGTTCTTCCTGATCTTTTGCGTCATGTACGTCTCCAACGGCGTACTTCAGGGCAGCGGCGACGTACTCTATCCCACTGCCGGCAGTGTCACCAGCCTGGCCATTCGCGTCATTATGGCCAATGTGATGGCCACCTTCCCCGCCATCGGTTACCGGAGCATCTTTTACTCCATTCCGATCGGCTGGGTCTTTGGCACCGCCATCGTCTTTACCCGCTATCTGACGGGACGCTGGAAGGAAAAATGCCTCACTGGCAGCAGAGAACACTCCTAATCCTGAGGGTATTCTCCCATCGGTTTCCCAGATCAACGAACAGAAAAGGTGATTTGAATGTCTGACGTTATCGCCGCCATTTCCACTGCGCTGGCCCCTTCCGGCATCGGCGTCATCCGGCTCAGCGGTACCGGCTGCGCCCAAGCAGCTGACGGGATCTTAACCCCGGTCTATGGCAGCCCTCTTTCCAGCGCACCGGCCCGGAAGCTCTGCCTCTATGATCTTCATGACCGGTCCGGTCGGGTGATCGACCGGATCCTGGCCGTCCGTACCCCCGGGCCCAACAGCTATACTGGCGAAGACACCGTGGAACTGCAATGTCACGGCTCTCCCGCTGTCCTGACCGAGGCCCTTTCCTGCCTGTTCTCCCTGGGGGCCAGACAGGCCGGGCCGGGAGAATTTACAAAGCGGGCCTTTTTAAATGGCCGGATGGATCTCACCGCTGCGGAAGCGGTGATTGATCTCATTGAGGCGGAAACCGCCGACGCCGCAGCCAATGCCGCCGGACAGGTAGGCGGAGCCCTGCTGCGAAAGCTGACGCCGGTCTATGACGCCCTGCTTTCTGTAATGAGTCATTTTCACGCGGTGCTGACGATTTTGCCCTGCAAAACTATTCCGCGCTGCTAACCCGTCAAAAAGAAGTTTTGGAGCAGCTTTTGGCCACCGCAGGCCGGGGTCGAGTGGTGAAAAACGGCGTCAAGGCCGTGATCCTGGGCCGGCCCAACGCAGGAAAATCCAGCCTGCTCAATGCGCTGGCAGGCTATGAACGGGTGATTGTTACCGCCATTCCCGGCACCACCCGGGATACGGTGGAGGAAAAGATCCGCATGGGATCTCTGGTGCTCCGGCTCATGGATACCGCCGGCATTCGGGACACCCAGGACACCGTGGAACAACTGGGGGTGGAACGAGCCCTAGAGGCGGCGAAGGACGCAGATTTGGCTCTGGTGGTCATTGACGGTTCTCAGCCCCTGACAGAGGAGGACCATCGAGCCATGGCTGCCGCCAGAGCCGCGAGAAACGCCGTCTGCATTCTTAGCAAATCGGATCTGCCCCAGCAGATCACCCCACAACAGTTGGATTTCCCGGTAATTCTCCCCATCTCTTCCGTCACGGGTGACGGTCTGGAGGCATTGACGCCGGCTGTGGAACAGATTTTTGCCTCCGACGCCCCCTGTGATGGCACTTTGCTGACCAATTTGCGCCACGAAACCGCCATTCGGATTGCCCGGGATGCCATATCCCGCACCCTGGAATCGCTGGATTCCGGAGCAACCCCGGACGCCGTGCTGCTGGATGTGGAGGAAGCCCTGGAAGCCATTGCGGGACTGACGGGCCAATCCATGCGGGAGGATATTACGAACGACATCTTCTCCCGGTTCTGCGTGGGCAAATAATGAAAAAGCTGATTATTTTACTAGGGGTCCTAGGGGTCAGCTGTTCCGCTATTTTGGTTCGGTTGTCCCAGGCCCCTTCCATGGTTTTGGTATTTTACCGGATGCTCTTTGCTTCGGTGATTCTTCTCCCCTGGTCGATCATGGCTTATCGGTCGGAGCGGAAAACGCTTTCCCGAAAAACCCTGCTGCTGAGTCTGCTCGCCGGTGTGTTTCTGGGCTTTCATTTCACCTGCTATTTTTCCGCCCTTCGGTATACCTCCATCGCGTCAGCGGTGGTCCTGGTGGATACGGAGGTGTTTTTTGTAGCGCTGGCAGCACCTCTGCTTCTGGACAAGCGGGTTTCCCGCCGGGGCTGGATCGGCATTCTGCTGACTTTTTTGGGCAGCGTTCTCATTGCCGCCGCAGATGCAAACAGCGGAAACGGAGCCGGAATTGGCAGCGCACTGGCCCTTTTGGGCGCATTTTGCATGGCGGTCTATACCCTTATTGGTGCCAAGGTACGAAGGACCTGCTCCACCACTGTCTATACAACCCTGGTTTACACCGCAGGTACCGTCACCGTAGGACTTCTGCTGCTTCTGTCCGGGACACCCGTCATAGGCTACGCCCCAAGAGATTATGCAGCCGCACTGGGTCTCAGTCTGTTTTGTACCCTGCTGGGACATAGCGTATTTTCCTGGGGACTCAAATATGAATCCCCGGCCTATGTTTCCACGGTGAAGCTGCTGGAACCGGTATTCGCCACGCTTCTGGGTTTGGCCCTGTTTCGGGAGATCCCCACACTGCCGGTGATACTGGGCGGCGTTATCGTCATTGCAGGTATCGCCTGGTATTCCGCAAATTCCGATTCCCCTTGACAACGGGCCCTTTGGCGAGTATACTTACTTTTACAAGCTAAATTGATAACGGTAAAAAGCGTAAAACACTTGCAGAAAGGAAGCCAAGCCCATGCCAATCACCGATTTGCTGGAACGCAACGCCAAGCTCTACGGGCAGGAAACCGCCCTGGTGGAAATCAATCCCGAAATTCAGGAAAAACGCAGGATCACCTGGAAAGAATATGATTTGATTATGCCCGCCCCTACCACAGCCTATCGCCGGGAGATCACCTGGCAGGTTTTTGATGAAAAAGCCAACCGGGTAGCCAATATGCTGATGGATCGCGGCATCGGCAAGGGCAACAAAGTGGCCATTCTGCTGATGAATTGCCTGGAATTCCTGCCCATTTATTTTGGCATTCTCAAAACCGGCGCTGTGGTGGTACCCATGAATTTCCGATTCTCCGCAGAGGAGATCCGTTACTGCGTGGAGCTTTCTGACACAGACGTGCTGCTCTTTGGTCCAGAATTTATCGGCCGTGTGGAGGAAATTGCCGAAGATATTGGCGACAGTCGGCTGCTTTTGTATGTGGGCGCCGGCATCTGCCCCACCTTTGCCGAGGACTACGACCAGCAGGTGGTCAATTTCTCTTCCGCTGCGCCTCTGGTTCGCATCGAGGACGAGGACGACGCCGCCATCTATTTTTCCTCCGGTACCACCGGCTTTTTCCTGCTGATCCCACCGCTGTACCATACCGGGGCCAAAATGCACTGGTTCGGCTCTCTGATTTCCGGCTCCAAGGCGGTGCTGCTGAAGGGCACTTCTCCCAAAGCGATTTTGGAGGCTGTGTCTCAGGAGAAATGCACCATTGTCTGGCTGCTGGTGCCCTGGGCCCAGGACCTGCTGGACGCGCTGGATCGGGGTGACCTCCAGCTCTCCGACTATGAAACCGCCCAGTGGCGACTCATGCATATTGGCGCGCAGCCTGTGCCGCCTGCCCTGATTAAGCGCTGGCTGGCCTATTTCCCCAACCATAAATACGACACCAACTATGGCCTTTCCGAATCCACCGGTCCCGGCTGTGTCCATCTGGGCATGGAGAACATCCACAAGGTGGGCGCCATTGGCATTCCCGGCTACGGCTGGCAGTGCAAGATTGTGGAGGAGGATGGCTGCACCGAAGTTCAGCCCGGGTCTGTGGGTGAGCTTTGTGTCAAGGGTCCCGGCGTCATGACTTGCTATTACAATGATCCGGAAGCTACCGCCCAGGTTTTGACCAAGGACGGCTGGCTCAAAACCGGCGATATGGCCATGCAGGACGAGGACGGCTTTTACTTCCTGGTGGATCGCAAAAAAGATGTCATC
>CBCTLT010000110.1:0-5715 GCA_965147785.1 uncultured Oscillospiraceae bacterium | reverse complement strand
GTAATTGCCTTCCAGATAGGAATTATACATATGGAAGGGATTTCGGCCTTCAAAGCAGATGGCCTGAGAATTGCCCGCCTGCATGGTGGCGTTGGATACGGTGATGTCGGCCACACAATAGATGGCGGGAGAGCCGGTGCCCTTAGAGCCGTTGGCGATATAGGTGCCGCCGTCAATTACCATTTTGCCGCTGCCTCGGTCAGACCGGATGGCAGCGGAGGACCCGCCCTCCGTCACTACGGTGCAGTCCTCGGCGTACAGCGTGCCGCCTCCGGCCACCATGATGCCACCGGAACCGCCCTCGCCGGTGGTGGTAACACTGGTGTCTTTGAGATTGATGGTGGCGGAGCCGTAGGCGAAGATGCCGTTGGCACCACTGGCAGAGGTCTCCACAGAGCCGCCCTCCATGGTCAGTTCAGCGGGGGTGGCAGAATCCTCGGAGTAGGCCAGAACGCCGGAGTTGACGCCGTAAAAACTGCTATCGTCTCCTGTAAGATCTCCGGCGGTTTTGGTCACCGTGGCGTTTTTCAGGGTGGCCGTAACGCCGGGGCCGATCCGAAGAGCTACCTCGGTATCGGCGGTAGAGTCGGGGAAGACCTCATCCGTATAGTCTCCGGATTCCAGATCCGTGACCGCATCTCCAGTGTAGAAGGTCATGGAACCGCCGCCGGGAGGGGGTGGGGGAACATCTCCGCCAAATCCACCGGGAGGCATACCATCCGTGGCGCCGGCAGCCAGGGAAAGCAGAAAAGCCAGACTCAGACCAAGGCTGATTTGCCGCAATGCATGTTTGCGTTTCATTATCATCCTTCCTTTCATATATTCTCCGATCTATATTGTACACGTTGCGGCTAAAAAAGTCACGGAATAGTGCGGGAAAACCACAAATGCAACGGTGCAGTCCATTTGGAAGCAGAAACACAAAATATAAGAATGCGTCCCGTGAATCACGGGACGCAAATGGACAAAAAGTGATAATTTGTGGGTTAGGATGTAAATAGTTCCTGACGAAGCCGGCAGAATTCTTGGAACGCAGCTGTGGTGGACAAGCAGGACAAAGCCTGCTCCAGCCTGGTATAATACCAGCCCTGCTTGGCGCGGGATTTTTGATGAAACATATCCCACAGATCCTCGTGGTAGATCTGATGATCCCGATAGATGCCCCGTAGGTTGGACAGCTTATCCGCCAGACAAATGATTTTGATGGCCGGATCCTGAGACTGCTCCACGGTGTCGATGGCCTCCTCCTTTCGGATCAGCCAGGTATCCTCCGGCGGCATTTGGGGACGCTTGTTTTCGCTGAGGATGACGACAAGCTGTGTGATCCGCTCGCCAAAGGCTTTTTGCAGGTCTGCTGCAGTGACGTCTGTGTCCTCAATGACGTCATGGAGCACAGCGGCAGCCAGGATCTCAAGATCTGCGGTCATGGTAGCGGCAATGGCGGCGGTTTCGGTGCAGTGCAGGATATAGGGGGTGTGCCCGTCTCTGCGGGTGGCACCGGCATGGGCTTTTACCGCAAATAAAATTGCCTGGTCCAAAATGGTCTCTTCCATGCTTAATACTCCTCTTTTTCGGTGGATTGAAACTCCTTTTCTCGAACCATATTATTATACGGGTTTTGAGGTGGTTTGCAAGAGATTTTTCGGAAAGAGGCGGAAAAATCAAAAGAAATATGATATAATATTGATAAAACGTTGGGCAGAGATTTGCCCGGATCGGAGGAAGCCATGGAATCCAAAGCAGAGAATGTGGTGCAGAATATTGGCGCCATTGCGGAAACGGTATCCATTTTTTATAACAGCATCGCCAAACAGGTCCCAAAGGACGTGGCGATTCTTCTGACGCAGCATTTTATGGATCTGACCATTGCCAGGCGTTCTGTGACACCGGCGCAGTTGGCCCAGGCGGCAGCATTGGCGGAAGCAAAGCGCAGAGAACTGGAGAAAAAGCACCGTCAGAAGCCTGTGGCTGCGGAAGAAGGGGAGCAGGAAAAGTCTGCACAGGAGACGGATACTGCTCAAGGTGAGCAGCCTCAGGAGAAGCTGTAAACCCACGGCAGAACTAGCTGGGGCGGGTGGTTACAGAATTCTTTCAAATTTCTTGGGAATTTACAATTTGTCCACAGTTTCGTTAAAAAACGTCCATATGTACCGATTATGATGTAACCATCAAACACAACACCAAAGTTTGTTTGATACCCTTCCTTTTTCTCCTCTTTTTACTCCTTACATTTTCCTCAAACGAAAGCACCTGCGAACGAATCTCGTTCGTGGGTGCTTTCTCGTATGGAGGCGGAAAGTTTAGATTGATTTATAATGGAAAAAATGAGATAATAGATTAACCTGCCTTGGTAGGGACGATTAAACAAATAGGAGGTGGCCAATTTGGCAAAACCATTGGTTGCCATTGTGGGACGGCCTAATGTGGGCAAGTCCATGCTTTTTAATAAGCTGACCGGCCGCCGTGCCGCCATTGTGGAGGATACTCCCGGTGTGACCCGGGACCGGCTGTACGGTGACTGCGACTGGAACGGCCGGGATTTTGAACTGGTGGACACGGGAGGCATCGAGCCAAAAACGGATAGCGAGATGCTGAAATTCATGCGTCGTCAGGCGGAGATCGCCATCGAAACGGCGGACGTGCTGGTGATGGTCTGCGACATCAAGACAGGCCCTACCGCAGCCGACAGCGAGATTGCGGCCATGCTGCAGCGAAGCAAAAAGCCCGTGATTTTGGCGGTCAACAAGTGCGACAGCACCGGCCCTGTCAATCCGGATATTTATGAGTTTTATTCTCTGGGACTGGGGGATCCCATTCCTGTCAGTGCCTTCCATGGTCACGGCACCGGAGATCTGCTGGATCTGTGCGTGGAGAATTTCCCGCCTCCGGTGGAGGAAGCGGAAGATGAGGAAGTCATTCGGGTGGCCATTGTGGGAAAACCCAATGTGGGTAAGTCCAGCCTTCTGAACCGGATCCTTGGGGAGGAACGGGTGATTGTCTCCGATGTGGCGGGCACAACCCGGGACGCCATTGACAGTTATTTTGAAAACGAGCACGGCAAATACATCTTTATTGATACCGCCGGTATGCGGAAAAAGGCCAAGGTGGACGATTCGGTGGAGCGGTTTTCCAATATGCGCACCGTGGACGCCATCTCCCGGGCAGATGTATGCCTGATCATGATTGACGCCAACGAAGGCGTGACAGAGCAGGATACCAAGATTGCTGGTCTTGTGCATGAGGCGGGAAAAGCTGCTGTGATCGTGGTCAATAAGTGGGATGCGGTGGCCAAAGACACCAAGACCATGGACAACTTTACAAAATCCGTCCGGGAGGGCCTGAGCTACATGACCGACGCTCCGGTGGTCTATATCTCCGCTTTGACTGGTCTGCGAGTGGATCGGATCTATGAGACCATCAATGCGGCGGCCAATCAGAATGCCCTGCGGATCTCCACCGGTACCCTGAACAATATTTTGGCCGATGCTACGGCTCGGGTGCAGCCGCCTACGGATAAGGGCCGCCGGCTGAAGGTCTATTATATCACCCAGTCCGGGGTCAAGCCCCCCACGTTTGTGCTGTTCTGCAACAGCGCCAAGCTCTTCCACTTTTCTTATCAGCGGTATCTGGAGAACCAGCTCCGGGCAGTATTCGGATTTGAGGGAACACCCATCAAGCTGATTATCCGGCAAAAGGGAGAGGACGGTGACAAGGTGTGAACTACCTGCTGCTGATTCTGGGGGGACTGCTACTGACGGTGGTGCCATATATTTTGGGGTGCTCCAACGGGGCCATCCTGGTGTCCAAGTATATTTTGCGGGATGATATTCGGACCCACGGCAGCGGAAATGCGGGCCTGACCAATTTCAGCCGGGTGTTTGGCGGGAAGCTGACTATTCTGGTGATTGCGGCAGATGCCCTCAAAGCAGTATTTGCCATTTTGCTGGGCATCCTGGGCGCCCATCTGATGACGTTGGGGGGCTTTGACGGGATAACAGCGCTGCGGTCCAAGTATATTTCCGGACTGTTTTGCGAACTGGGGCATATGTTCCCCTTTATGTTCGGCTTTAAGGGCGGAAAGGGCATTATGTCCGGCGGTATTATTGCCATTATGATCGACTGGCGCGTGGCGGTGGTGGTTTGGGGCTCCTTCCTGCTGCTGACGGCCATTACCAAATATGTCTCCGTGGGATCCATTTCCACTGGGATCCTGTTTCCCATCATGGCGTGGATCCTGTACCGGGACCCGGTGTGCCTGGTTTTCTCCATTGTAGTTGGCGGATTGATCGTGTTCCAGCACAGGGGAAATATCGTTCGGCTGATCCACGGCAATGAAAACAAATTTTCACTGCATAAGAAATAATCCAAGGAGGGTTTCTATGAATATCACGGTAGTTGGCAGTGGCGGCTGGGGTACAGCTCTGGCGGTTTTGCTGCATCACAATGGTCATCGGGTCACGATCTGGTCCTTTAGCCAGAATGAGGTGGACTACATTCGGGAACACCATGAAAACGCACTGCTCAAGGGCGTCAAGATTCCAGAGGAGATTGGGCTGACCACGGATATTGGAGCGGTAGCGGATAAGGATCTGGTGGTTTCGGCGGTGCCCTCCTTTGCGGTACGGCAGACGGCGGAAAAAATGAAGCCCTATCTTTCGGAAAACACCATTTTGGTGTCTGTCACCAAGGGGATCGAACGGGATACTGCCAAGCGGATGAGCGAGATCCTGGAAGAGGTCACCGGTCGCACGGTGGCGGTACTTTCCGGACCCACCCATGCCGAGGAGGTAGGAAGAGGCATTCCTACCGGCTGCGTGGTGGCCTGCACCAAACGAGATGTGGTGGAGAAGGTACAGGATGTATTCATGAATCCGGTGTTCCGGGTCTATGCGGGCTCCGATATTGTGGGTGTAGAGCTGGGCGCTGCCCTGAAAAACATTTACGCGCTGATCGCCGGTGTTCTGGAAGGCGCGGGCTGTGGAGACAACACCAAGGCGCTGATGATGACCCGGGGACTGACGGAATCTGCTCGACTGGGAGTAGCCTTGGGGGCCCAACGGGAGACCTTCGCGGGGCTGTCCGGCGTGGGTGATCTCATCGTCACCTGCTGTTCCATGCATTCGAGAAATCACCGCTGCGGCATCCTCATTGGCCAAGGGAAAACTGCCCAGGAGGCCATGAAAGAGGTGGGAGCCGTCGTAGAAGGCTATTATGCCGCAGCATCGGCCCATGATCTGGCCAAGAAAACCGGTGTGGAGATGCCTATTGCAGAGGCTGCCTATGAGGCGCTCTATGAAAACCTTGGGGTGGAGGACGCCATTCGGATGCTGATGGGCCGGGGACGTACCCATGAAATCGAGGACAACTGGCTTCAATAAGTAAAAAAGAGAGGAAGGCGTCTGCCTTCCTCTCTTTTTGCCTCAGGGGCGAGGGGTAGTGCCATCGGTGCTGTCCACAATATCTTTTGCGGTATCACCTACGGCGTCACCCACATCCTTGGCGGCGTCGCCCATGTCCTCGCCAGCACGCTTGAGATCGTCCGCAGCGGAGCCGGTGTCGTCTTCTCTGGACGAATCCTTGTCTACGACGGAATCGTCGTCGGCGATGTCGCCGTCCTCATCCGTCACAGAGCCGGGGTTTTCCGAGGGGCTTACAGTAGCCGTAGCGGTGGCTGTAGCTGTGGCGGTGGCGGAGGGCGATGTGGTCGCCGAAGGG
>CBCTLT010000109.1:0-5731 GCA_965147785.1 uncultured Oscillospiraceae bacterium | reverse complement strand
GCGGGGATTCTCCGGCTGCCCAGGCCACGGGGATAATGCAAAGAATGAGGGCTGCGCACAGGGCCAGAGCCAACGCCCATCTGCTTCGCTTATGTTTCATAAAAAAGCTCCCTTCGTTGAAATAGAATAATCCCTCTGTAATGCGAATACGGAAGGATTTTTCGGATAAACAGAATAGATATTTGTATTTTGTACAAACGTGAAAAAGCCCCAGCAACCATTCTTGCCTGAATGATTGCTGGGGCCAAATAATATAGAACTTGCAAAATTGCGAAAATTATGGAGTCTGTGATTTGCGGATCTCGGCCACTGAAGAAACGCTTTTTTTAATGCGAAAATCAGTTAGAAGAACAGCGTTGCAAATAAGTAAAAAGGGATAATATTGCAGAAAACCATTGAAATATAAAGATTTTTGACGATACCAAAAAGGGAGGAAGTGGATCGGTTATGTAAAAAAATTAAGATGTAAAAGGTACGTCAAGGTCAGCGGCAGCTTCCATCTTGAACTTGTCCAGAGCTTCGCGTGCCTCAGGCACAACTGCATTGTTGTTAGACTTCATTGTATTACATCTCCTTCTTTTTTTCTGGCCCTTCGACCATCCATATTGTTGCCGGGAATTCAAAAGATATGATTTGTAATTTTTTGAAGTCCGATATAAATTTGGTGTGCAGAGCGTGACCGCAGGAACATCAGGATACAAGATACCGTTTTAAATATTCGCGAAATCTTCCGTCCAGTGTTTCCTTCTTTTTTGACAGCCGATTCACCACTAGAATTATACCCTACGGTTTGTGTCACAGTCAACGGCACCATTAGACAATTTTTGCTTTTTGCCAAACAGGCTCCAATAACCTCCACCTTGGACTGACTTCCTGTAAAAACGCGGTGAATTTCGTAGGTTGCCTGATTTAGTTTTATGGTATTCATAAACTCATCTCCCAGAGTAGTTTGGGCCAATTTTTGTTTTTGCCAGTTCGTTGTGTGCAGTAGTCCTCCTGGCTGTATTGGCATCCTATACCGGCACAGGCAGATACTCGGGCAGATACAGCAGGCAGTTCCGTTCGTAGTCAAGAGGAGCAGAAAACGCCATTTCCACGGCGCAGCCGTTGGAACTTATCCCCACTTCCTGCCGAAAATGCGGAAGTCTGTTCCAACAACCAGCGTGCCGGAAATTAGGATGGTGCCTTTGAACTGCTGCCACAAAACCTGGTCCAGGGACACGTCGTATAGCTCTGCCAGTCGAATGCGCATGTCTATGGTCTACAACTCCTTTCAATTTCTATTGAACAGTCCAATCCATACTAGGTAATCAATTTTTGACTGCAAAAAAGAAGGATACCCATGAAGATGAGCAGGTCCACGGACTACGCAATTAGGCTTCTATTGTATCTTTCAAAAGCGAATACAAGATTTTTCTCTTAAATTGGTAGTAGCCATCGGAATACCAGCCTGGTATCTGCTGCAAGTTGGAGCAATATTTGGTAATGTGAAGCTTATAACTGTTACCCGTGGTTTGTCGGTTATTATTTCATAAAAGATAAAAATGCGAGGGTGTATGACTTTTCCTTGCGACAGCACAGAATGCGGGTAAAATTTGCAACTGCATCTTGACTTATCAGAAAATTGAAAGTATACTAATCCCAGTTAGTAATTTCTAACTGGAGCACAAAAAATCAACTTGCAAGCAAACGCAAAATAGATCGTTATTATTTTGATTTTAAGTTAGTTAACACTAATCTCAAAACAGCGCTGCGGAGGAAATGTAAATCTGTGTTTGAAGAGATGATAGTTTTTCTACTGCTCGCCTGCTCTTGCTGGTATTAAGACTGGGAATTTGTTTTTGTTCATATAAAAGCAGCATTTTCTCATGAAACACAAGGATAAAGAAGATTGTTCGTCATAAGAGAGAGAAATCATGTTAAAAGAGTATTTGTCAAAGGAAAAATCCAAACAGATTTTGTGGCGACACTGTATGCCGGGGGTAGAAATCTGCCAGTTTTCATTATTGGGATCCCCAGACTTAAAAATGCATGCCATTTCGGCCGCAATGCAACCTCTTCAATTTGAATCATTTTTCTGTCTGGGTGGTCGGTTGGTTGTTGAGAACATTTATAATTCATCGATTATGGTAGAAGAACAGGGAATTTTTCTCCTTTCAGATGCATCTGGCATAAAATCATGCAGGATCAGCGGGGATTTATGTGGAGTACTTGTGGCGGTCGATGCCAAGGCAGCACGAGAAAGCTTTCGTACCGTGTGCGCTATTATGGGATTTGAATTAAATACCGAAATCGTGAAAGAGAGGATGATACAGCAACGAGGCTGTCTTTCCATATTCAATGTTTCATGGTCAAAGGCTTTGTTTGAGAGTTTAGCGCATCTTCCTCCGAAGTCTCAGGGTCAATACTGTGTTTTTAAGTCAGTGGAACTCTTGTACTTGCTTTGTAGTGCCTCCCCTTCCCTTAAAGGTGATTTAGAAAAGGTCGGTGGAAATTATATTGTCCAAAGCGTAGTCGAAGTGGGAAAGTACATGGAGACACATTTAGAGGAAAAAATAACGATTGCTCAGCTGTGCAAGAAGTTTTCTATTTCCGGCACTGCGTTAAAAAAGAATTTTCACAATATTTATGGAGCATCGCTTCACCAATGGCTTATGACGAAACGCATGAACCGTGCTGGTGAACTAATCCGTTCTTCTGATATGGGTATCCAGGAAATTGCACAGGCAGTTGGATATGATGGCTTAAGTCAGTTTAATACAGTGTTTAAACGATATTATGGAATCACCCCCGGAAAATTCAAAAAAATGTCGGAAGCAGTCATTT
Source organism: uncultured Oscillospiraceae bacterium (assembly GCA_965147785.1). GTDB lineage: Bacteria > Bacillota > Clostridia > Oscillospirales > Oscillospiraceae > HGM13006. The sequence goes on along the minus strand of CBCTLT010000109.1, from coordinate 2,905 downwards.
CCGGTCCATTTCAATAATGACAGGCAGATTCTGATCGTGCTATAATGACTAAACATTTTGACTTACCCTTTACAGAATTTTAGGAGTGATGCGGATGAAACATCATCGTTTTTGGGCCTGGGGTGCAGTAATTTGTATGCTGATGGTCATGATTACCGGATATAAGCGGAAATAAAAGAAAAGGAGCAGTTCAAATGAGTGTTTACACAAAGCTTGCCTGCTTTGCTGGCGGCGCATTATTTGGATCTTTTGGGATCAAGATTCTGTCCAGTAAGGATGCTAAAAAAGCCTATACGCATATCACCGCAGCTGGACTTCGCATGAAAGATACCGTGATGGAAACCGTCACAACTGTTCAGGAAAACGCTGCAGATATCCTGGCCTCCGCGAAGAGCATGAATGAGGAACGCGCGGCCAAAGAGGCGGAAGAAGCTATTGCAGCGAACCTGGAAAGCGAAGAAGCTTGACATCTGCAATGGGAGCCGCTGATGCGGCTCTTTCTTTTCGTAAAGGAGAATTTCATGAAGGCAACAATCATGCATGAAAGCCCAGGCCGCATGCGTCTCAGATTGAAACAAAAGCGAATGACGCTTGCGCAAGCAGATCTCTTGGAAGCCTGGCTTCAAAAAAAACATTGGGTATTACAAGCAACTGTTCATGAACGTACCTGCTGTCTGATTCTGTATTATGATGGAGCACGGCAAAATGTGCTGGATGAATTACGTCATTTTTCATGGAGTGAGGCGGAGAGAACCACCAGCTTGCCGGATCATAGCACTCGCACACTGAATCGCCAGTTTGAAGAAAAGCTGGTGGGAAAGGCGATTTGTAAGGTTGCCAGCACATTGTTTCTCCCTCCCCCCTTGCGGGTTGCCAGAGTTCTCTGGCATATGATCCCTTTTGTGCGGCGGGGGTTGCACTGCCTGTTCCGCCGCCGCATCAAGGTAGAACTGCTGGATGCCCTGTCCATTTCCATTTCCGCTTGCCGGAAAGATTTTGGAACCGCCGGAATGGTTATGTTCCTGCTGGAGATAGGCGAGCTGCTGGAGGAGTGGACAAGGAAAAAGTCTGTGGCAGATCTGGCCCGGTGTATGTCGCTGAACGTGGATCGGGTCTGGCTGCGCACAGTCCAGGGTGAAGTACTGGTTCCTGTGTCCCAGATCCAGCCGGGGGATGCCGTAGTCGTCCGGGCCGGCGGAATCATTCCCGTGGACGGCCTGGTGATGGAGGGTGAGGTCACTGTCAATCAGGCGTCTCTCACCGGAGAGTCTATCCCGGTGCCTAAGCGCCCCGGCGGCGCTGTTTATGCCGGAACTGTGGTAGAGGAGGGCGAATGTGTACTGGAGGTCAAGCAAGCCTCCGGCCAGAGCCGCTACGACCAGATCGTCCACATGATCGAGCAGTCGGAGCAGATGAAGTCGGAAGCCGAAAGCAAGGCTGCCAATCTGGCCGATAAACTAGTGCCCTATACTTTTGCAGGAAGCCTGGTGAGCTTTGTCCTTACCCGGAATGTGGTACGGGCCCTGTCAGTGCTGATGGTGGACTTCTCCTGTGCTTTGAAACTGGCCATGCCCCTGGCAGTCCTCTCCGCCATGCGAGAGGCAGGACGGGCCCACATCACCGTCAAGGGTGGCAAGTTCTTGGAGGCAGTGGCTGCCGCCGACACCATCGTCTTTGACAAAACCGGCACCCTGACCCACGCCTGCCCAAAGGTGGCGCTGGTGGTCCCCTTCGGCGACAAAGATGAAAAAGAAATGCTGCGGCTGGCCGCCTGTCTGGAGGAACACTTTCCGCACTCCATGGCCAACGCAGTGGTTGAGGAAGCCAAGCGTCGGGGGCTGCGCCACGAGGAATATCACTCCAAGGTGGAGTATCTGGTAGCCCACGGTATTGCCAGCACGGTCAACGGGGAGCGGGTCCTCATCGGTAGCGCCCACTTTGTCTTTGAGGACGAGCATTGCCAGATCCCCGAAGACGAGCAGGAACGGTTTGAAGCTCTGCCACCGGAATATTCCCATCTGTATCTGGCTTTGGGCGGGCAGCTGGCGGCTGTGATCTGCATTTCCGACCCGCTGCGGGAGGAGTCAAAGGAAGTCCTCGCTTCACTCCGTGCCTTGGGAATTACCAGCACCGTCATGCTCACCGGAGACAACCACCGCACTGCCGCAGGCATCGCCGCCCAGCTAGGTGTGGATGCGTTCCGTTCCGAGGTGCTTCCAGCGGACAAGGCGGACTATGTTGCCCGGCTCCGTCGGGAGGGGCATACCGTCCTGATGGTGGGAGACGGCATCAACGACTCACCTGCTTTGTCCGAGGCCGATGCAGGCATCGCTATCAGCGACGGCGCCGCCATCGCCCGTGAGATCGCGGACATCACCATCGCTGCCGACAGTCTGTGGGAACTGGTGGCGCTGCGCCGGATCGCTATGGCGCTTATGGCGCGTATCCACTCCAACTACCACTTTGTCATTGGCTTCAACGGCACCCTGATTGCCCTCGGCGTAGCCGGGATTTTATCGCCTGCAACATCCGCCACGCTTCACAATCTCTCCACCCTGGCAGTCAGCCTGCGAAGCATGAGTAATCTTGCACATACAAAAGAAAAAAGGAAGGAAATCTCCGTGTGAGATATCGCTAAAATGCAACTTATTATTTATTATTTATTCGTGAAATTGTCGGTTGCATACCGCTAACCAATATGGAATAATGGCTTCCAGATGTGCAGTGCATGATGCATAGTAAGTCCAATTGCACTGCACATCTTTTTAAGCGCTAGTTAGTTATAACTAACCGTCCAAAATGAAAGGAGAGGGTTATATTAAAGCGCATCGTTCAACAATTATTTTGTCTGCTTTGCTGCTGATTTTATCCTGTTGTTCGCTCTTTGTAGGCGTCATCGAGGTAA
>CBCTLT010000108.1:0-5768 GCA_965147785.1 uncultured Oscillospiraceae bacterium | reverse complement strand
CCCCTTCCTCCGAAGCTTTGATTCAAGTTTGGAGCAAAAATGGAACGCGTATGGAACTGGGTTGGAACCAATTTGGAACCGATCTGGGACCAGGTTTGGAATATCTGCCGCAGGAATCAGACGGACTTATTCCACCACAGCCTTATGGTAGATCTTCTTCCCCTTCCGGATCACCACGCCGTTTTGCAGCTGGGAAAGCGTCAGACGCATAGCCGGATCCGTGACCTTCTGATCCTCCAGGAATACGCCGCCCTGCTGTACCAGGCGACGGGCCTCTCCGTTGGACTTGGCCAGACCGCACCGGACCATCAAGGTCAATACACCGATCTCGCCATCGGTCAGGTCATCAGCAGACAAGGTGGTCGTGGGCATATCCTCCGAGGAACCCCCTGCGGAAAAAATCGCTTTCGCAGCAGCTTGTGCTTTCTCTGCTTCGGCCTCTCCGTGAACCATCTTGGTCAGTTCATATGCCAGGATTTCCTTGGCCTGGTTAAGTTGGCTGCCCTCCCAGGTATCCATCTGATCGATCTGCTCCAGGGGCAGGAAGGTCAGCATCCGGATGCATTTCATCACGTCTTCATCCCCTACGTTTCTCCAGTACTGGTAGAAGTCATAGGGAGAGGTCTTGTTGGCGTCCAGCCAGACGGCGTTACCGGCGGTCTTGCCCATCTTCTTGCCCTGGGAGTCGGTGAGCAGGGTGATGGTCATACAGTGAGCATCCTTACCCAGCTTTCTACGAATGAGCTCCGTACCGCCCAGCATATTGCTCCACTGATCATTGCCACCGAACTGCATATTGCAGCCGTACTTCTGGAACATGTAGTAGAAGTCGTAGGACTGCATAATCATGTAGTTAAACTCCAGGAAGGAAAGCCCCTTCTCCATCCGCTGCTTATAGCATTCTGCCCGCAGCATGTTGTTTACAGAGAAGCAAGCACCCACCTCCCGAAGCAAATCCACATAGTTGAGGCTCAGCAGCCAGTCAGCATTGTTGACCATCATGGCCTTGCCATCCCCGAAGTCGATGAAACGCTCCATCTGCTTCTTAAAGCATTCTGCATTATGCTCAATATCCTCTCGGGTCAGCATTTTACGCATATCTGTCCGGCCCGAGGGATCGCCGATCATAGTGGTACCGCCGCCAATCAGGGCGATGGGCTTATTCCCGGCCATCTGCAGCCGCTTCATCAAGGTCAGAGCCATGAAATGGCCTGCGGTCAGGCTATCGGCAGTGCAGTCAAAGCCGATATAGAATGTGGCTTTTCCCTCGTTGATCATCGTTTTGATTTCTTCTTCATTGGTCACCTGGGCAATCAACCCCCGGGCTACCAGTTCATCATACAGTGTCATATATTTCGCTCCTTCAAAATAATAAAAACCCTCTGCTCCAAAAGAGCAGAGGGCGTTGATTACGCGGTACCACCTCTGAACGCACCTGCCTCACGGCAGATACCTTATGAAGTCAAACAACTCCTGCGCAATAACGGGCGCACCCGTGGGGGCCTACTAATTTCTGTTCGGCCGGAAGCTCAGGAGGGTAATTTCCGCAGAGGCCGTCTCCCCTTTTCACCAACCAGGGGTTCTCTATCCACGGTAATCTCTGCGTACTGTGCTCCGTCATCGCTGTTCTCGGTTATGGATTATGGAAAGTATAGCAGGCTTTTCTGCGGTTGTCAACCCCACGAGGCTCAGAAGCCCAGCAGATTTCGCAGAATTCCAAAAGCAAGCAGCACGACAACCATGATCCAGATCAGAATATTATCCAGCCTGTTGAGTTTTTTGTATCCTGTGCGGACATAGCGCATTGCCCATCGCACAGTCAAGAACACCGCCAGAGGCAGCAGCAAAAAGGCGGCCGCATTTTGCCGAAAGGCGCCGGGTAGATCCCCATGCGACAGACAAATTAGCACCCGGGTCATACCGCAGCCGGGACATTTGAGTCCCGTGAGCACATGGAACATACAAGGGATCCCTGCCACATGGCCGGCGAACCAAACGTAGGCCAATCCCACAGCCAGCAGCGCTCCTCCTACTGTCAGCAGGCGAAGCAGCCGACGTCTTTGATTACTCGGCAGCAACCTTATTCAGCTCGCTCTGGATCAGGGCCAGGGAAATAATGCTCAGGCCGAATAAAGCCAGCAGCAGATACAGGATTCCAAGACTGCTGTCCTGGGACCGACCGTCCAGATACTGGATCTTGTTGACCTTTCCACCTGCCTTATAATACCAGTAAAGCATATAAATACCACAGGTGACGATACTCAAAAGAATCACAAGACCACCGCTCATGTCATCCACTTCGCCGCTGGCAGTATTGAGGTCTGTCACCACGCAGTAAACCCAATACAAACCGTAGATTCCACAGGTAATGATGCTCAGGACAATGGCCAGAGGGATGCTGCGCACGGGTATCGGCGCACGATATCCACCACCATAGGGTGGGTAGGACGGCCCACCCCCCAACGCTGTTCCGCAGACTGGGCAAAAACTGGCCTGGTTATCCACATTGGTGCCGCATTTTGGACAATACATATTCATTTCCTCCTTTTTCTCTTTTGCTGATTTAAACATCCACATTGGCAGAAAGAATCAGCGTTTCCGCTTCCTCCCGCAACCTGGACAATTCCTGTTCCATGGAACGCTGTTTTCGCTGTAGAAGGTCTAGATGGCCAAGCAGAGGACGCTTTGCATCGGAAATCTGGGTGCGGATCTGCTGGACCTGATGAAGCACAAAGGAATCTACAAAGATATTATCCAGAAAGAAATCCGCAAATTGGAGCCCGGAGCCGACCCCTATGTCCAACCCCAGATCCAACTCCAGACCATGAATACTACCGGAATACTGGACCAAGGCGCGCTGTAAGCTATCCATCAACTGCCGGACCCGATCCAGCTTATCATACTTGACCATATCGGTAAGGAATCCTCCGCCGATCACATCTACCATGCCCCAGTTGGATGCGCTATGAAGCAGTTCTTCCAGTTCCTCCATCAGCTCCAGCACTCTTGTACCCTCATTGTAAGCAGCCTGCAGCTCCGATTGGGTGCATTGGCCCGCGTCTGCCTTTTGGGAGAGTTCCTGGAGCTTCGTTGCTTGTGGGCCGCCCATTTGCAGGAGCAAACGGCGCTTCTCTCCCAATGCTCGTTCGTATCGTCTAGGAGAATCCTCCAACTCGGACAACCGTTTTGACAGGTCCAGCCGCTGCTGGCGAAGCTCTGCCAACGTTCGTTCTGCATCCTGAAATTTGTAAAAGGCAGCCTGTGCTTCCCGCTTGGCCTGTTCCAACTTCTCTTCCTTCTTGCCCATAGCGGAATAGAAGAGGCTGGATAGACTTCCCTGCTCCAGCCGGTCTGCCGCATCCTCCTTTGCCTCTGCTTCCGCAGCCAACTGGGGTAGTAAAGATTCCATTGTCGTGCATTTTTTATAAAGCTGGTCCATTTCCTGCCGTAGACAGCCATATTCCGCCGCCTGTTGCTTCAATAGGCCCATCGCATGAGGGTCAAAATTCATGGCCATTCCTGCTCCCCTTCATTTCTTGTTATCAATATATCTTATTTTGCCTAATCTGTAAAGATACTTCCTGTGCTTTTCCATCGCATATTTGTCTGCTTTTGTGAGATGCTGTCAAGGGAGGTGAACGGTATGTCGGTTTATTCGGATCAAGAGGCGATGTCATCCCTGCCCATGGGATTTGGGATGGCGCTGCTGCAAAACAAGGCGGCCAGGGATGCCTTTGATGCGCTGCCCATGGATCAGCAAACACGGATTCTGGAGGGTGTCCATGGAATCCAGTCCAAGGCGGAGATGCAGCAGTATGTGGCGTCCATTCCAACGCTCCGGTAAAACGGAGCGTACATTCTTGGATTGCTTCAAAGATAGGGTTTGCAATTTCAGGCGGTATTTTGTATAATACAGACATATTTTGCCGCTTTTCAAAAGGAGACCTTCATATGAATGATAATGAAAATAAAATCCAAAATACGGATGAAGGCATTTCCTCTCAATCTGTCCCAACCCCGGAACAGGAGTCCGCAGAACAGCCATCCGAGGCATCTGTGTCCCCTGCTAAGGAGATTACGTCCGCAGAGATGATACAGGAGGAAACTCCGGATGAGGTTTCTTCCGAAGAATCCCCTGCTGAAAATCCGGCTACTGGGGCTTCTCAGGAACTGGAACACCCCAACATCATTAACGCCTCCACCCTTCCACCTATTGATATGGGTCCCATCGCAACGGAGGAGACTGGGGAATCCTCGCACATACCGGTGGAAAAGCCCCGTAAATGGCGCAAGACATGGCAGCAGCACCGGCTGTTTATCATCCTTACGTCGGTGTTTTTGCTGTTGGCGATCGCCATTGCCTCCGGTGTCAGCTATGTTTATTTTGTGATTCATCCCTATGAATCCTACGATAAAATTTTTCCCAATGTATACTGTGCCGGCATCAACCTGGGTGGCATGACCCCAGAAGAAGCCCAAAACGCCGTGGAGGAGGCCCTGCGGTATCCTGCCTACAGCGTCAAGGTCATCCTGCCAGATTGCGAATACGTGTTCCAACCGGAACAGGTCGGGATCACCCTCAATGGTGCCTCCATTGCCGAAAAGGCCTATGCCTACGGAAGATCCGATCCCAGTGCCTATGGCATGTATAAGGCCTATCGGGCTGCGGAGAAAACGGAATACCGACTTACTGCGGAAACCACGCTGGAATACAGCACGGAAGACATTCAGAATCTGGCAGTGCAAATATACCAGGAAACGGAGGTAAAGCCCACAGCTTCCACCACCACCTGTGACGACAGCACCCACACTGTCACATTGACCCTGGGTGCTCCTGGCTCCCGGATTGCACCGCAAACCATCTATGACGCTGTCTGCGCTGCCTTTGACAGCATGAATTTCTCCGACATTGAACTGGGTTACGAAAAGGTGGAAATCGATATGACCGGCCTTCGTACCCTTTGTACGGAATCGGAGTCAAAGTTTTATGTAAATCCTGTGGATCCGGTTATTACTGCCAACGAGGAAACCCACGCCATTGATCTCACCATGGGCACCCTGGGATGGAGTCTGGACGGCACCGCGCTATACGATCTGGCTTCAGAAGCGGTGGAAGCGGAGGATTACGGCCAGGTTTCTCTGGAGATGACCTCCATTGATCCCGTGGATGTGGATATTACCGCCGCTTATTCCGAACTGGCCTGTGAGCCCACAGAGCCTTACTATTACGCCGGCACGGTCTATGAGAGCCAATACGGATACACGTTGGATTGGGAAGCTGCTATCAATCAGATTTTGGACTCCACCTACGGAGAACAGCTCAGTATTCCCATGACGCCCATTGAGCCAAAGCTTACTGCCGAGGAAGTCCGGGCCGTGCTGTTCCGGGATGAGCTCTCCTCCTACAGCACGCCTCATACTTCCAACTCCAACCGGACCAATAACCTGTCCCTGGCCTGCGAAGCCATCAACGGCACCGTCATCAACGCCGGTGAAACCTTTTCCTTTAACGACGTGGTGGGAGAACGCACTGCTGCCAAGGGCTATCGTTCCGCCACAGTCTATGTGGGCAGCGAATCCAAGGAAGAGTTGGGCGGTGGTATCTGCCAGGTCTCCTCTACTATTTATAATGCTGCCCTCTATGCGGAAATGGACATCACCTCCCGGGCCTGCCACACCTTCTTTGTCACCTATGTTCCCGGTGGTCTGGACGCCACCGTCTACTGGGGCTCTCTGGACTTCTGCTTCCGGAACAATACGGATTATCC
>CBCTLT010000107.1:0-5801 GCA_965147785.1 uncultured Oscillospiraceae bacterium | reverse complement strand
GAACCTATCTGCTCTGGATGCTGATCTTCACCCTGGTGCCTCTGGGCATTGTGGTGTACTACGCCTTTACCGACTCCATCACCGGCGGCTTTACCCTGGAAAACATCGCCAAGATGGGCACCTATCTCCCCATCTTTTTCCGCTCCATCGGTCTGGCGGCCGTGGCTAGCATCATCTGCCTGCTCATTGGCTACCCGGTAGCCTACTGCATTGCCTCCGTGGGAGAAAAATGGCAGAAGCTGCTTTCCATGCTGGTGATGCTTCCTATGTGCATGAGCTTTTTGCTCCGGACTCTAGCCTGGGTTGCCCTGCTGGAGGATACCGGCATTATCAATCAGATTCTTGGCGCCATCGGCATAGGTCCTCTTCCGTTGGTCCGAAATAACGGCGCTGTGATCCTGGGTATGGTCTACAACTATCTGCCCTATATGATTATGCCGCTATACACCGTAATCATGAAGATCGATCCAAAGCTGGAGGAGGCAGCCCAGGATCTGGGCTGCAACGGAGCCCAGGTATTCCGCCGGGTGACCCTGCCCCTCAGCGTTCCCGGAATCATCTCCGGTATCACCATGGTGTTCGTTCCCGCCGTCTCCACCTTCTATATTTCTCAGAAACTGGGCGGCACCGGCACCATTCTCATCGGCGACGTCATCGAAAGCCAGTTCAAAACCGCCTACAATCCCAATCTGGGCGCAGCACTGAGCCTGGTTTTGATGGTCATGGTGCTGATCTGCGTGGGCATTATGAACCACTTCTCCGCGGAGGATGAGGGAGAGGAGATGATGACCCTGTGAAGAAATTCACCCGTGTCTTTACCGTTCTGATCTTTCTATTCCTGTATCTTCCCATGATCGTACTGGCCGTGGCCTCTTTCAATCAGGGCACAGACATCGCCTCCTGGGATGGCTTCACCCTCAGCCAATATACCGCCCTATTCCAGGACGACAACCTGCTGCCGCTGCTGCGGAATTCCGTGATTGTAGCCATTGTTGCCGCCATTATCTCCACCATTCTCGGTACCATGGCCGCCGTGGGCATCCACAATATGCGGCAGCGTCCCCGAGCTCTGGCTATGACGCTCACCAACATCCCCATGACCAATCCCGACATCGTCACCGGCGTTTCTCTGGCGCTGCTGTTTGCCTTTGTAGGGGTTCTGCTTCGGCGGAATCATGTCATGGGCTTTGGCACACTGCTCATCGCCCATATCACCTTCGATATGCCCTATGTGATCCTGTCGGTGATGCCCAAGCTATCCCAGATGGATCCCGATCTCCAGGAGGCAGCCCTGGATCTGGGCTGTAATCCAGTCCAGGCCTTTTTCCGAGTGGTCATCCACGAGATCACCCCTGGTATTATCTCCGGTGCGCTGATGGCCTTTACCATGAGCCTAGACGACTTTGTCATCTCCTATTTCGTCTACGGGCCCAGCTTTGTGACGCTGCCGGTGGAAATCTACAATTACACCAAGAAACCGCTGCATCCGAAGATCTACGCCCTGTTTACCCTGCTGTTCCTGGCGATCCTACTGCTGATGGTCCTGATGAACCTGCTGCAGCTCCATGACGCCAAACGACGCCAAGACAGCCACAAACAACCCAAAAGAGAGGAGCTTCTATAACATGAATCACTTTTTTCGCCGGGCTGCTAGCTTGCTGCTTTCCGCCCTTCTGTTTGTCCCCATGGCCGCCGGTGTTTTGAGTGTGGATGCCGGTGCTGCCGACGAAACGGTGACCATCAACGTCTACAACTGGGGCCAGTATATCTCTGACGGCACCGATGGCTATATCGACATCAACAAGGCCTTTACCGAGGCCACCGGCATTGAGGTCAACTATATGACCTACGACACCAACGAGAGCCTGTACACCAAGCTCAAGACCGGCGGTTCCACCTATGACATTATCATCCCCTCGGACTATATGGCCGGCCGACTCATCGACGAGGGCTTGGTTCAGAAAATCGACTTTAACAATATCCCCAATTATTCTTATATTGACGAGGCCTACAAGAACACCGCCTATGACCCCACCAACGAGTATTCTGTCCCCTACACCTGGGGCACGGTAGGGGTGATCTACAACACAAAATATGTAGACGAAGCCGACATCGGCAGCTGGGATCTGCTGTGGAACGAGAAGTACTCCGGCAAAATTCTCATGTTTGACAACAACCGGGATGCCTTTGCCATCGCCGAGGCTCTGCTGGGCTACTCTCTCAACACCACAGACGAGGATGAGCTGCGGGCCAGCGCGGACTATCTCAAGGAGCAAAAGCCCCTGGTACAGCAGTATGTCATGGATCAGATCTTTGATAAGATGATCCGAGAAGAAGCCTGGGTTGCCCCCTACTACGCAGGAGATTACCTGTGGATGCTGGATGAAAACGAGGATCTGGGCTTCTACTTCCCGGAAGAGACCTTCAATATGTATATCGACTGCTTTATGATCCCCACCTCTTCGGAGCACAAGGCAGAGGCCGAAGCCTATATCAACTTCCTGCTGGACCCGGAGATCTGCGGCGAGAACCTGGAATACCTGGGCTATTCCGCACCGGAATCCGCTGCCAAGGAATATATGGATCCTGAGATTGCAGAAAGTGAAATCGCCTATCCATCAGCAGAGGTGCTGTCCCGGACAGAAAATTTCCTCTATCTCCCCGCGGAAACCAACCAGCTTATGGATTCCCTGTGGCTGGAGGTCAAAACCGGCAGCTCCAGTAATACAATGCTGATTATTGCCGCCGTGGCGGTGGTCGTGGTGGTGGCCGCTGTTCTGGTAATTCTCACCCTGCGGAAGAAAAAGAAAAAGGCCCGCCGTGGTCGTTCCGCCGGATAAAATAAACTGTAAGGACGGATCATCTTTTAGATGGTCCGTCCTTTTTTCAATATGACACCTTATTTGTCCCACTTTCTTGCCAGACATGATATAATGGAACAGATAATTCCCGAAAAAGAGGAGGTTTCCCATGATCCGCTTGCTTGCCGTGGATATGGACGGCACCTGTCTAAATAGCAAAAACAAGATTACACCCAAAACGCTGAAGGCGCTCCAGGCTGCCGCCGCATCTGGTATCATCGTGGTTCCCACCACTGGCCGTGCCCTGACTTGTCTGCCCCATCAGCTTTTGGCACAGCAGGGTCTGCTGTATCGGTATGTCATCTCCTCCAACGGTGCCAGAGTGACCGACTGTGCAGATTCCACCACCATCTATCAGGCCGAAATTCCCCTGGCAGATGCCTGCGGTCTCCTTTCAGCACTGCAAGGACAGCGTTTGGGGTGGACGGCCCACGTAAATCAGGAGTATTTGGTTCAAGGCCGGCTTCTGCACAGAATGGGACGGTTCATCTATGGCAAAGATGCACAGATTTCCCGCCGTGTCTCTCAGCTTTCCGAAACGCTGCAGCAAATGGGCCAAGATGTGGAAGAACTTCAGCTTTTCTTTTTGTCCTCCAGCGCTCGTCCTGCGGTGGAAGCCACGCTGTCTCGTTATCCCCAGCTTGCCGCTGCTTACGGCAGCCGCTATGTGGAGATTTATTCTCAAAACGCCTCCAAGGGCACAGCCCTCAAAGCTCTGGCAGCGCATCTAAACATTGCCCAGGCAGAGATCGCCTGCATCGGTGACGGCGAAAACGATCTGAGTATGTTTTCTGTCTCCGGAGCGCGTTTTGCCATGGGCAACGGCGAGGCTTCTTTGAAGGAGATGGCCGACATTGTCCTCCCCACTCAGGATCAGGACGGTGTTGCCGAGGCCATATTCCGTCACGTACTCTGATCTTCCAAGATTCCCTTTGCCTTTTCTCCAGGCCTATGGTATCATTAGGCCGGAAAAAGAGGACAAATCCGTCTGCAAGACGGATACAACAGCAAGGGAGGTATTGTCGTGACCGGACAAATGAAAAAATCGGATGCATTTCAGCGCTATTTTCTCTATTTCTTCCTGTACTGCGTGATCGGATGGTGCTACGAGGTCTTTTTGGAGGTCGTGGTCTACCGTTGGGGCTTCTCCAATCGAGGGGTGCTCTTTGGCCCCTATCTGCCTGTCTATGGCGTAGGCGCCCTGGTCTTTCTGTTTTTGCTGTATCCGCTTCTGCGGGGAAAGCCCTGGAAGCGGCGACTTCTGCTGCTGCCAGTGATCTTTTTTGGCTGTGGGCTGACTGCCACGCTCATTGAGCTGATTGCTTCCTACCTGTGCGAGCTGATGATGGGTTCCTGGCCCTGGCAGACCTACGCCCGGGATTATACCATTCAATTTCAGGGACGTATCGCCCTTTCTCCTTCCATCCGATTCGGATTGGGAGGCGTGGTATTCTTGTATCTTGTCCAGCCCCTTTTTGAACGGCTGGTGGGCAGTCTGCGGCCCACTGTGCGCACCCTGGTATTCGGCATCTGTCTGGGCGTTATGGTCCTAGATGCCCTGGTGTTTTTCATAAAAACGATTCTTTGACCAGCTGTTTATGATTGAGAAAACAGCATTGTCATGATACAATAGGAACCATTAAAAGCATGGATAACAAGGAGATGTACCATATATGAAATTAGGTATCGGCGTTCAAACACTGGATTCCATATCTCTATACCTCTCTATAAACGCCGCTGAAGCCTGATACAGCGCGGTTTTACGCAAAACCAACCAAATTATAACTTCATATTTCTCTATGCAGTCTCACGCGGAAATGGCGTAAAAATGGCGTAGAGGAATCGGCTGTTTTGCAGATGAAAAGAGCACTACTACTTTTAGAAAACACAAGATGAGCACGGCCTATACAAATGGGTCGTGCTCATCTTTTTCATACGGTCAAATGGTTCCGTGCTTACTTGTCATCGCTATTGGCGGGATTCTGACGAAAATCTTCCTGAACGCCTTCGTTCAGATCAAAGCACATGGTTTTCGCGTCAGCAACCCAGAAACCGCGAACGCGGTACCGCTTACCCGGCACCCAATCCTCGCCCGTGGCAGCACGGAGCGGTTCCAGAAGATTCTTGCTGGAAATCGTCACAACGCCCTTCTGTTCGCCCCTCGGCTTGGAGAACTTAAAGCCCTTCGGCTCGTTGCTCTTGCACATACGGATTGCAAACACCTTTGCCTTGGCATCCAGCAGGCACAGCACATAGGCGGGATAACCCAGATCCTCCAGCACCTTCTTGCTGAAGGTGACACCGCTCTGGTTGAGGTACATATCCGGGTAAGCGTTGATGTTGGAGTCAATCGTTTCAAAATTCAGAGAAGAAAAATCAAAATTCATTGTAAAAATCCTTTCATTTCGTGTTATCCTGTGTGTCATCGACAATTTTCATAAATTCCTGCCGTTCAGCAGGAGACCACCGGGAATCAAGAATCAAATACCCTTTGAACAGGCCATCTTTGACGCGGTGAGCGACAAATCGATTGCTCAGGAAACGCAGTTTCGCCTTATGGGGTGAAGTGTGCCACTCAGACAGCAGCTTTTGCACTTTCAGCCAGTCCTCTTTTTTGATAATTGCTGTATGGTGATTTTCCTTGAAGTACATATTCAGGTCTGTATTTTTCACAGACTTGTGGGTGCGGAAATCCTTGGTATAGGTTTTCTGCATCAAGGCATCACCACAGTATTTTTCGTTTCGGAGGATGCTGCGGACGGTACCGGCAGACCAGCTATCATTGCCCATAGGGGATTTGATTCCCTGTTCTGTCAGCGCAGCCGCAATCTCTGACGGTGTTGCTCCTTCCAAATAGCTCTCGTAGATATACTCAACAATCCTCGCCTCAGTCGGTTCAATGACCAACCGGCCGAAGTGGTCGCGGTAGAAGCCCAGCGT
>CBCTLT010000106.1:0-5828 GCA_965147785.1 uncultured Oscillospiraceae bacterium | reverse complement strand
CCTCCCCCACCCCATCGGAACAGGCTGCCGCAGCATCGCCCTCGCCCTCTCCTTCCCCCACCCCGGCGTCCATCACGCTGAGCTTTGCCGGGGACTGCACCCTGGGCATGGATCAGTCCTTCGGCTATAGCGGCTCCTTTAACGCCGCCTATGACGCCTACGGTCCGGCCTACTTTCTCCAAAATGTCCAGTCCATTTTCGCCCAGGATGATCTCACCGTGGTGAACTTTGAGGGCACGCTGACCGATTCCGATGAAAGAGCCGACAAAACCTGGGCTTTCCGGGAGGATCCGGCCTATGCCAAGGTCCTGTCCGAAGGCTCCGTGGAGGCGGTGAATCTGGCCAACAACCACAGCAGCGACTATGGGGAAGAGAGCCTGACGGATACCAAGTCCGCCTTGAATGCGGAAGAGATCGTCCATTTTGGCTTTGAGGATACCGCCCTTGTGGAGGTACAGGGCGTCAAGGTGGGGCTTCTGGGCATGTATACGGTCTACACCGACGACTATATCCCCACCCTACAGCGTCTCATCGGCTCTTTGCAGGACCAAGGCGCTCAGGTGATCGTGGCCAGCTTTCACTGGGGCTTTGAAAACAGCTACACCCCGGAGCAGGACCTCAGCGACGGTCTTGCCGAGTAGCGTTGTTCGGATTGGGCCGCAGCCCTCAGCTGTCATAGCGCACGAAGTCCCCGGAACCGATATGGTTCCGGGGACACAGCTTGTCAAAAACCTCGTAGCGTTTCGCCGCCGCAGCGGCGAAATCAAATAAAATCATTTTCCGCCGGGGCGTGTACATGGCGGAACATACATCTCGACCTGAAAGTGTGGGCCTTGGCCGGAAATCGGCCAAGGTATGTACCACAGGCATTTCCGCGCCGCCGTTGGCGGCTTGGTCACGCGCATCAGGCCGCAAACTCTTTGTCGGAAAAGCCTCCCGGCTTTTTCGACAGTCTCAGTCCACCACCAGCTTGCCGCCGGAGGGCAGCGCATATTCGCCCTGCAGCGTGGTCCCCTCTCCGGCCACTGCGGAGATGGTAACGCCTTTGGGGGCGTCGATGCCGTCGATGTTGCCGCAGTGGACCAGGGCCACCCGGGAATCTCCGGTGGCGGTCCAGCGGCTGTCTTTCAGTTCCACATAGGCGTCCACAATGGCGCCGGTGACCTGGCTGTTTTTCAGCACCAGGGCCATGGCCCGGACATCGTCATTGACCACGTCTCCGGCAATGGTGGACCCAGAGATATACAGCTTGTTGCCATAGGGCACCGTACCCTCCGGCATAACCCGGGCGGAGAGATCGTGGCACATCCAGTCGTATTTGCCGGACTTCATGGTGCAGCCGTGGAATTTGCCCGTAAAATCTCCGGCCATAATGCCGCCGTGGGTGGCAGTCTGGAACCGGCAGTCGTTGAGGACCACGTTGCAGCCCCCATCGGCATAGACGCCGTAGCCCACGTTCCGGACGATCACGTCACAGTTGTCCGCCTGGAGGTAGAGATCCCGGCCGTTGTCCGTGGACAGGGCCGCCCAGCTGTCGGATTCGATGTGGCTGTCCTTGTAGTAGGTCTTGGTAGTGCCTACGGACAGATGGGTGCGGATGGTGCCGCCCAGGAACAGACCCGCCGGAGGCTCCATCATGCCGGGGCCCATAATGGGATGCTTGGGGTCATAGTAGTCCGGCAAGGGGCCGCTGTTGCCGTAGACCTTGCAGTTGTTGACGTGCAGGGTGGCATGTCCTCCACAGGCGGTGCAGGGCCGGATCACGCCATTGGTTTCGATGTAGCTGTTCTCCACCGTCAGCTCCGCGTCGTCGGTGGCCATCACCGCCGCGCCAATGCCTTCAAAATCATTGACACCCTGGCCGTTCAGCTGAAAATAGCTGTCAGAGATCCGATATTTGCTGCTGCCACGGACCACAATGCCGTTGATGAATTTGGCGTCGGTGGTAAACCGGATGTTTTTGGCCTCCTGATCGCCGATCTCCCCCTCCAGCTGATGTTCCGTGGGGTAGGCCACCACATGATTGTCCTCAATCACATAGGTGGGCTGCATGGCGAAGGACCGGGGAAACTTGGGATCGTCGGTGGGATCGTTGGACGGTCCCCCTGGGCCGCCGGGACCGCCAGGACCGGGACCAGGTCCGCCAGGTCCGCCGGGAAAGCCCTGCATGGGCAGCTTTTCAGGCCGGGGCCCGATCTCATGGGGCTGCGGCATCCCGTAGGGCGGCAGCTTTTCGGAAAACACATAGGACATAATGACACCCCTCCAATAGTTCGAGTTAAAAGTATTATACACCACTTTTCCCCACAGCGCAAGAAAATTTTCCAGATAGCTGCCAGAAGCGCCGCATCCTTCTGTCTGTTTGGCAGAAAAAGCCCCGGAGCCGTTGGCTCCGGGGCACAGCTGCAAGAAAATCAGCCTTCCATATAGCGATCGTATGCTTCCTGATAGATGTCCAGATACCCCTGGATATTCATGGACTCGATCTGCTCCACGAAGGAATCATACTCGTCGAGAGACTTGTCGCCGGTGATGAACTTGGCGATATACTCCATGCAGAGGGTCTCGATGTCGGAGTAGATGTTCACAGCCTCGGTGTTCTCCTCAGCGGAGAGGGACTGGGTCACGGTGGTGGGGATCACGTATTCGTCATCCATGCCCTCGGCCCAGATCTCGGGAGCGGCCTTGTCTACCTCAGAGTAGCCGGAGGCCACAGCGTTGTTGTCCACAACACAGCAGATGGTGTTGTTGGAGGCATAGACCAGCAGGGCGTCACGCATGCCCAGGTCGGAATCGGTTACCAGCTCGGTGAAGGTGGGCACGCCATCGACGTACTCAAAGCCCTCGCCCTCAACGCCGTAGTTGGCCAGGAGGGAGCCCTCGTCGGTGTACCACCAGTCAGCCCAGCGGCAAGCCAGTTCCACGTTCTCGCAGTTGGAGGTGATGATAACGCCGTTGCCGGCAGACTTCTTGGTGAAGACAGCAAAGTGGTTTACACTGTCCTCGGAGGCGTGCATATCATAGGTAGCCTCCAGGTCAAAGCCCTCGATCTCGGAAGCCTCAATATAGCCGCCGATGTTGCCCCAGTCGGTGTAGAAGATACCGGCTTCGCCATTGGTGATAGCAGCGGAGTAGTCGGGGCCGTTCCAGTTGGCGTTGATGGAGATGAAGTCCGGATCAATGTAGCCCTTGTTGTACCAGTCGTTCATCAGGGTGATATAATCCAGGAAGCCGTCCTCAATGGGACCGAACTTGACCTCTCCGTCCTTGACGAAGATGGGAGCAGCGCTCATGGGGAAGTTGTTGCAGTATGCAGCCACATCAAAGGCGCCGGCAATCCAGTTGTCCATCATAGCGCCGGGAGCCAGCATGACCAGAGGCTGATCGATGCCGTCGTTCTTGAAGGCCTCCAGGGTCTCCTCCCACTCGTCGATGGTATAGGGCTTGTCGAGGCCCAGCTTCTCCAGCTCGTCGGTACGGATCACCAGACCGGCCTTGCCGAGAGCATCCTCGGTGACCAGTGCAAAGAACGCGGGCAGATAGCCGGAAGCGGTCAGAGCGGACTTGAGCAGCTGGTCGTCGGTGGACAGGTACTTATAGTAGTTGGGTGCGTACTCGGCCACATACTCGGAAAGATCCAGATAGTCTTCCTTCTCAATGGCGTCGTCGTTGCCGGAGGTGTAGTTCAGGCCCCAGCCCACCATGTCGGGCAGATCGCCGCCGGCGATCATGACGTTAAACTTTTCCGCGGAAGCGGAGGTGGAAAGGCCTTCATACTCCACATGGATGCCGGTCTTTTCCTCGGCAACCTTGTAGATGGAGCAGTCCGCCATAGCATTGGGATAGGAGGCGAACAGAGGATCGGGGAAGGTTGCGATCAGGGACAGGGTCTCGTCCGTATCAATCGGATAGGAGACCTCCTCCGGAGCCGCATCCTCGCCAAAAACTTCCTTGGCTAATTCGGTCACTTCACCGGTGCCGGGTTCCACAGCAGAGGTCTCCTCCTCCACGGCAGAGCCGGTTTCGGTTTCGGTGGCAGGGGCTTCGGAGGCCTCGGCGGTCTCTTCTGCCTGGGTTTCTTCATTCTCGGTAGCAGCGCCAGTAGAAGACGCCGCAGAGCTCGCAGTGTCGCCGCAGCCGGCCATGAGTCCCATGGTCAGACACAGCGCCAACAGCAGCGCGAGAAGTTTCTTCATAAACTCACCATCTTTCATAGATTTATATGCACCGGCCCGCAGCCGGGTCATATCTTCCTATTACGGAAGGGGAAGGGTATCACAATTTGCACACATTTGTTATCAAAATGTGTCATCTTTACGACAGACATATTAACACAACTTTCAAAAACTGTACAACACATAATTTGCGTAGTATCATCGAGATTTCTTATCGCAAACCGGGGATATTTGTGTTATACTGGAGCTACAGATCATCACGGAGGGACCCCTATGACCATCAAGCAGCTGCACTACTTTATCGCGGTGGCGGAGGCGAAAAGCTTTACCCACGCGGCCCGAAACTGTTTTATTGCCCAGACGGCCATGAGCCAGCAGATCTCCTCCATGGAGAAGGAGCTGGGCTTTCGGCTGTTTCACCGGACCAATCGTTCCGTGGAACTGACGGAGGCCGGCCAAGTGCTGTTCGACCGGGTCCGTCCCCTGGCCCTGGGACTGGAGGACGCCTTGCAGGTGGCCTCGGCAGAGGCCGGGGTGGAAAATCGGCTGTTTCGGATCGGCCTGTCGGATCAGGCGGTGAACCGGTTCCTGGTACCGGCCCTCCAGGCCATGGACTGGGAAAAGCGGCAGGTAACGCCCTTGCTGATGGCAGACAATCCCCAGATGCTCCAGGAGGCTCTGGCAGAGGGTGACATCGACGTGCTGGTGCTGGGCCAGCTGTTTTACAGTCCCCGAGCCATGCTCACCGCCTCGGAGCTGTTCTCCTATCAGGTGCTGGAATATGTGCTGGCAGTGCCGGTATCCCACCCCTTGGGACAGAAATCTGCACTGGAATGGCAGGATCTCCAGGGCCTGCGGCTGATCGCCTACAATCCCCTGCGGGAGGATCAGCACGGGGCTCAGCTTACGTCCCTGCTCCAGGAACACGGGGTTCAAGCGGAACTGGTGTGCTCCACCCGAGCCATCGAGACGGCCCTGCTCTATGTGGAGGCGGAGCTGGGCTGCTGCCTGCTGCCGGCCTTTGCGGGCCATCGGGCGGATCCGGCTGTCCGGACCATTCCTATGGTCTCCAATCTTCGGGACACTATGCTCTTAATCCACCACAAGGAGACGGAAAATCCTCTGGTGGGCGAATTTCTCTCCCTGTGCCGCAGGACCCTCCAGGGCACCTGATCCCTCCACCGAGACAAAGCATCAAAAAGACCTGTCCCAGGCATTGTGTTCCTGGGACAGGTCTATTTTTAGTTATCCTCCTGCCGGGTCAGCTGTCGGACCCAGGTGAAGCGGTTGCAGTAGATGGCGTTGGGAATGCATTTGATGACCTGATCCGCCTTCAGGAAGATAAAGGTGGCCACCGGCGGCAGCTCCCAGACGAAGGCGGACAGGCAGGCCAGAGGGATGGTAAACAGCCACATAAAGCTGTTGTCCATGATGGCGGCGAATCGGGTGTTGCCCCCTCCCCCCACGATGCCGGCCTCCACGGGATACTCGTAGCAGGAGCCCAGGGCGCAGACGGAGAGCACCGTCAGGAATTGGGCCGCCAGAGCTCTGGTCTGGGGACTGACGGCGTAGAGGGACAAGATGGCATCCCGGCAGAGAAACAGCAATCCGCCGGTGAGGACGCCCAGCCCCAGGAAGATCAGCTGGAGCCGG
>CBCTLT010000105.1:0-5835 GCA_965147785.1 uncultured Oscillospiraceae bacterium | reverse complement strand
GAACAGGGAAGAATCCGGGAAGGCCACCTGCATGATGACGCCAAGAATACAGACCACGGAGGCCACGATGCCATTCATGAGAGCAGAGCCGATGGGCATATCGTTCTTGGCCCAGCGCTTTTTGAAGACCGCGGGCATATCGCCGTTGTCGGCAGCATAGGCAGCCACGGAGTTGACGCCCATGGACCAGGAGATCATATTGCCGAACAGAGTGATGAGGAACAGCAGCGCTACGGCGCCGATAAACAGGCCACTGGTCTTGCCGGTCATCAGCGATACTGCATCAATGAGACCGGAATCGGTGCTGATTTCAGAGGTGGGAATCGCAGCGCCAATGCCGAAGCCGCCAAACAGGTAGATGGCTGCAATGACGATGCCGCCAATGATAATGGCCTGCGGAATCTGCTTCCGGGGGTTTTGCATATCTCCGGAGAAGGTGCAGACTACCTCAAATCCCAGGCAGTTGAAGATAATAACGGAGATGTAGGACAAAGAACCCAGATCGAAGGAGGGCAGGAATGTGCCGGCAGACATGTCGTTGACAAAGCCGTTATTCACAACATAGTAAATACCCAGAGCACCTACCAGCACCGCCAGTACTACTTTGATCACTGCGCTGACGTTCAAAATAATAATGTTGTCGCAGACTGGGAAAAATGCAATGATGGTGACGATCCAGACGAAGGCCAGTTCAATGAGCAGCATGGGAACTACGCCCATCTCCCAGCCCGTGGCGATTGTGATGAGCTCCGGACACATGACAGCCAGAGACGCCATCCACAGCGGGAAGTTGATCCAGTACCACCAGGAGGCTCTTGCGCCCCATTTCCGGGTGGGGTAGGCCTTGTTGATCCAGTCGTAAAGACCACCATCTCCTTCATAGGTGGTACCCAGCTCCGAGGAGATCAGTCCATAGGGAAGCAGGAAGGCGATGATCATAAAGATCCACCAGAAATACTGGCTGTTGCCGATGGAGGCAACCGGTGCCGCTGCTTCCGCCACGAATACCACGCAGATCACGGACAGGATCACGTCGCGGAGCTTAAATTTCTTTTTCATAATGTTCCTCCTTTTCATTTTCATTTTTTTCGCCGCAGGACGATTTTTTTTGTTTTTGGAACCAGTCAGAATGTTACCGCTGGGGCCGGTTCCAAACTGGCCCCAGCATACCAAGTTCGCAGAAGGTTTAAAATCCACCAAAGAGTGGAATTCACGTTTATATTTTCTAATACCTGCCTAAACTTTGTATAAACTTTTGTGCAATATTCATAAAAAATAGACGAAGTTTATCTGTTTTCAACTATTTGCTTGCGGTGCGCTTTGTGGTAAGATGGGACGGGAACACTTTTGAAAGCTGGGGAAGGAGGATGTCCATGGCTGTTGCGATCCTGCTGTACAATATTGTCTATACTGCTATTCTGACCCTGGCTGTGGCCTGTGCCTACTATCTGCGCAAACGAAAAGGAAAAAATATTTTCGCAGTGGTAGGTGCCATGTTTGGCATCTATCTGGTGGACAACACCATTGTGTTCTGCACCGAGAGCATTGCCGATTTTTCTGTAAAATATGATACGCTGTTTTTGTCGTCGCCTTCCTTTAAGACGGTATACTTTGTAGCGCTGATGGGCTGTATGGTCTATCTGATCTATACCATTATGCGGCCGCCGACTCCGGTGCCCTTCTATGTGCTCATCGGTGTCTATGCGGGGCTGCTCATCTGCATCCCCATGATCCCCGATGATCGGTGGATGGTGTTCTTCTACTATCTGCCTACCCAGGTCTATTGGATCGGTCTGAGTCTGTGGGGGCTGCTGGCACTGCACCATAAGGCCCAATGGTACTGCCAGCCCTTTTATAAGACCTTCCGGAGGATCCTTACCTATATGCTGGTGGTGAGTTGTCTGATTTTGCTAGAGGACAGCTTGGTGATTTTTCTCCGGGACGTCTATACCCAGTTGGGACTGAAGATCAACAATCGGAACTGGTCTGAAAATCTGCTGTTTTTGGGACTAGCTTGCTTCTTTATTAAATATACTGTGGTGGTGCTGGAGGACATGGAAGTCCATCTCCTGGGGCCCATGGAACCGGAAACGCTATCCCAACGAAAGCCTGGGGAGGCATTTGGGCTGGTCCACGGCCTGACGGAACGGGAGTGCCAAATTTTAGAACTCCTGCTGGAGGGCAAGAGTCAGCAGGACATCTGTGACGAGCTCACCATCGCCTTGGGTACCGTCAAGACCCATATTCACAATATCTATCAGAAAATGGATGTGACCAAGCGAGGGCAACTCATGGCACTGTATCAGAAATTTAAAGAAGAGTCCATGCCGCCGGCTTGAGCTGGCGGCGTTTTTCAAATCGCTCCGGAATATTGTGGTCAAAACTGGAACTTTTCTCCCCGCATAAAACCCCACTTTAGGCAAATACTAGCCCTGCAAACAAATGAAAACGGAGGAAGTTCATATATGAAAGCAACAGGAATTGTCAGAAGAATCGACGATTTGGGCCGGGTGGTGATTCCCAAGGAGATCCGCCGGACGCTGCGGATCCGGGAAGGAGATCCCTTGGAGATTTTCACCGAGAAGGATGGAGAAGTTATTTTCAAGAAATATTCTCCCATGGGAGAACTCAGCGAGTTTGCCGATCAGATCTGTGAGAGCCTGGGTCGCAATACTGGCCGTATCGCCGCCGTCTCCGATCGGGACAGCATTATCGCACTGTCCGGCGCCCCGAAACGGGAACTCATGGACAAGCAGAACTCCCGGGAGTTGGAGCAGATCATGGAACAGCGGAAACCCTACCGCTACAACGGAGGCAATCGGCTTCGGGCAGCGGAGAGCGTGGATGGCTATTATCTGGGCGTGGCGGCGCCGATCCTGTCTGAGGGAGATCTTATGGGCTGCGTTATGGTACTCATGGACGAGGAATCGGCCCCGGTAGGAGAGGCCGAACAAAAAGTTTGCCAGACTGTGGCAGGGTTTCTGGGAAAGCAGATGGAATCCTAAAAACGGAAAAACCGGAGAGTGAACCGCTCTCCGGTTTTTTCACGTAAAGTCATTGCAATTTTGGATGGAAATGGTTGTGCTGAGAAAAAGACTATGATAAAATTTATATAAATAAAAAAACGGAGGTGCAGCCATGGAAGAAAAGCGGAAGGAAAAACTGCGGGAACGGCAGAACGGTGATCAAACGCCTGAGGTGCTGGGGGGGCCCACGGATCGGCGAAGTCTCAATGTGATGCTGGGAACAGGATTCTTCAATCAGATGGACCAGACCAGAAAGGCCGTCCATGAGGAGTCCGGCATGAAAACGGACAAAAAGCAGTTTTTGCCAAAGCCCCTGCGGGTTCTCAGCTTCATTGGTGGACTGTTTCTGTTGTTTGGCTGCATCGAGGTGATTTTGCTGTTTGTTGCCATGGACGGCGAAGTTATCGGAAAGACCTCCTTGGTAGCGTTGGGCCTGGGGGTCGGTATTCCTGTCTACGGCGGACTGCGGCTGCTGGAAGCCTATCTGGAGCGCCGGGACTGGGTCCGGCGGATGCAAGAAGAGGATCGGAAGAAACGATAATAAAACACAACAATCCGAACGCAGTCCTCCCTGGGGGCGTTCGGATTGTTGCACTTCTTTGAAGGAGTTGGAAAAGCAAGAGAAGCCGGTTGCATTTTCCAGTGGACCGTGTTAAAATAGACCGAATTGTAGCCTGTCAGGCAGGCAAAGGAGTGGAACGATATGGAGCGGGCATCGGGACAAAGGGATTGCGGGACGATGGTGGTCCCGGAGGCGGAATCCGGTCCCCAGGATGGAAACATCCCCCAATGTGGTGGGCCGGCACTGCTGGATGATCTGGCCAGCCTGTATTCCCTCTGCAAGCGGCTTCTGCTGAACACACCCTGGCATTCCAAAAATATTACCGGGTCTCAACGGCTATGCCTGCTGCTTTTGGCGGGCCACGGACCTATGACCATGACACAACTGGCGGAAGCCATGGCCTGCTCCAAGGAACAGGCGACTCGTGCCACGGCACCTTTGGTGGAGAAGGGTTATGTGGCCAGACGCTATGATCGGGAAAATCGTACCCGAGTCTGGGTCGCGCTTTCCGATGCCGGTAAAGGGCTGATCCGACGGGAATACGCCGTGGCTCTGGGTGAACTGCACGATCTTTCCCAGGCAGACCGACTCCGATTTCGGCAGGCATTGGATACCATCAGGGAACTGATGGGGCAGATGTAGTCGGGATGAAATAGCAACGCCCCTGTTTTCAACTACGAAAACAGGGGCATTTTTCTAGGCCAAAGTCTAATGGAGTTTTGCTGCCTTGGTCAAAAAACACTGGAATTCTGATTTATGGTTCCTTACAGGTCCATGGCAGCGTGATAGCCGTCAAAAATAGCACCGTTGGTCTTGCCCACCTGATGGCAGTCCCCGATGAGCTGGATTTCGGGCACGTCCAGGCACTGCAGTGTCGATACCGGTACGGAACGCTGTCCAAAGGCATAGATCTTGCTCTCCGCCGGAATCAAAACCTGCTGACCGGACTGATCCTGGGCTTCCACGCCTGCCTCTGTCACCGCGGTGCAGCGCAGTCCGGTGCGGATATGGAGGGTGGGGGTCTGGGCAAAGCGCTGGAGCATTGCCGTCCGGTGCATCCAGTTGGCGTCGGGAGCCACGGAGTCCTGCATCTCAATGATGGTCACCTCCCGACCGGTTTCGGCCAGAAACAGGGCGGTTTCACAGCCCACCAGGCCGCCGCCCATCACTGCTACGGTTTTGCCAAGGGTGGATAGATTGGTATAGGCGGCAGTGGCGTGCTGGGCCTGCTCAATGCCGGGCAGGGGGAATACCACGGGGGTGGAGCCTGCGGCGATGAGCAAAGCGTCGGGCTTGACCTGGGCCACCAGCTCCGGGGTTACAGTGGTCTGAAGCAGAATCTCCACCCCGGAGGTCTCCACCCGGTGGATCAGGTGATCCTTCAGCCGCTTGAGATCACCCTTGAGGGTGTCGTAATCTGTGAACTTCAGCAGGCCCCCCAGCTGGTCGGACTGCTCGGCCAGAATGACCTGATGGCCCCAGACTGCTGCCGTGGCAGCGGCCTCCAGTCCGCCAGGACCGCCGCCCACCACCAGAACGGTCTTTTTTGCCCTGGGGGGCTTTTCCGTGGCGTTAAGCCGGAATTCATGGCCTGTTCGGGGATTGACGGCACAGGCAAACTGGGTCTTGGTCTGAAGGCCGGTAAGGCAGTCCAGACACCGAAGACAGGGACGGATCTCCGCGTCTTTTCCGGCCCTGGCCTTTCGGGGCAGAAAGGGAGGCCACAATTTCCTCGGCCTCCTGGGGTGTTACGATGGAGCCCACCGTGACTACCGGACATTTTGCGACGGCTGCCTTCACTGCGGCGGCGTATTTCACGTTGGGCATATGGGGCAGAAACATGGTGGGGTGGGTTTTGACGGCGAAGTTGGGGTCTGTATCCAGACCGGCGGACACATGGATCAGATCCACCTTTTCCTCGATCATCCGGCAGAAGGCAACCACTTCTTCCACGGAGAGACCGCCCTCAATGAGCTCCGGGCCGATTCGGTACTCAATGGGGACCCGTCGGCCTACCGCGGCCCGTACCTTTTCAATCACCATCAGCGGAAATGCCGCCCGATGCTCCAGTGGTCCGCCAAAGCTATCAGTCCGGGTGTTGAATTTTGGAGAGAGCATCTGGTCCAGCAGCCAGCCGTGGGCCCCATGGAGCATGACCATGTCAAAGCCTGCCTGGATCACCAGTTTGGCGGTGGCGGCATAGGCCTCCGCGATTTCCTCCAGTTCCTGGGGTGTGGCCCCTTTTAC
>CBCTLT010000104.1:0-5860 GCA_965147785.1 uncultured Oscillospiraceae bacterium | reverse complement strand
TTCCTCCTGCCCCTTGACCTTGGCAAAGATTGCCCGGGAATGGCAGGGTTCCGGATATTCGATAGGCTTGAGGGTCAGAGGCCGGGACGGCACGCAGAGGGTATCACCGGTCTTAGCGGAAGCCAGCTTGGAAACCATACCGATGTCGCCGCAGCAAAGCTGCTTGACTTCCGTGGTCTTTTTGCCTTTCACTGTGTAAATGTGGCCCAGCTTTTCCATATCGCCGGTTCTGGCGTTCTCCAAGCTGAGGTCCGCCGTCACGTTGCCGGAAATCACCTTAAAGTAGGACTGCTTTCCATACTGATCAGAAATGGTCTTAAAGACAAACAGCACAGGCGTCTCCTCGGGCGCACAGTTAATCTCCACGGCCTCACCGTTTTCGTTAACGGCTTCCTGGGGATAACCTTCCATGGGGTTGGGAGCAAAGTACACAATACCATGGATCAAGGCCTCCGTGCCTAGACCAGTCATGGCACTGCCGCAGAACACGGGCACCAAGGACAGATCCTTCACGCCCTGATTGATTCCGGCAATGATTTCGCCCAGGGTAAACTCTTCCCCGGCAAAATATTTTTCCATATTCTCCTCGGAGGTCTCCGCTACCGCTTCACAAAGGAACTCGTAATATTCATCAACCTTGTCCTTGAGGCTGTCGGGCACACCGATATTCTGGGTTTTGCCCTTGCCGGACAGGAATGCATTCTTATGAATAATGTCCACAATACCGATCGTCTTATTATCCTCCACGATGGGTATTACAATGGGCGCCAGCGTTTTGCCGAACTTCTCCCGAAGCTGTTCAAAGGTCTGGAAGAAATCCGCATGCTCTTCATCCAGCTTGGATACATAGACAAACTTGGGAAGCTTTCTCTCATAGAGATACTTCCAGGATTTTTCGGTTCCCACACCGATGCCGTTTTTGGCAGAAACCACAATCACGCCCGCGTCAACAACGCGCACTGTCTGCATGACCTCACCGGCAAAATCGAAATAACCGGGGGTGTCCAGAATATTGATCTTGGAGCGTCCGTATTCAATGGGAATGATGGAGGTGGAAATGGAGTATTTTCTCTTGATCTCCTCAGGATCATAGTCACTGACGGTAGTGCCGTCGGCAGACTTACCAAGACGTTCCGTTCCCTTTGTGTAAAAAAGCATGCTCTCTGCAAGAGCAGTCTTTCCGTCGCCACCGTGTCCGATGAAGCATATGTTCCTGATGTCTCGAGCCGTATAGCTCATATTTAATTTCCCCTTTCCGATCCGTACTGCTGCGGCAGAAGAATTTGTCCGCAGCCTGGATCCTGGTTTCAGCTAAGGGTGATTATATATGATGGCACAAGTCTTTTCAATTGTGCAGCCCGTATTTTGTGCATTTTGCCGTAATAATTTCCCGAAAAGCCGGCTTCTTCTTGCCAGAGTATATTCATTCTGCCGGCTTCTGATAAAACCGTCCAGATAACTGCTCCGTACGAATGGCGTTAATAAATGCACTCGGGTCCACTTTCCGCACAGCCTGGATGACACGCTT
The DNA here is from genome assembly GCA_965147785.1 of uncultured Oscillospiraceae bacterium. Lineage (GTDB taxonomy): Bacteria > Bacillota > Clostridia > Oscillospirales > Oscillospiraceae > HGM13006. Next base: position 4,332 of record CBCTLT010000104.1, on the reverse strand, counting down.
GCTCTCCGCGCTGGATACTACGGAATAGACCACGTTGCGCTCACAGTGGTCATAGGACCCCTCTCCTTCCAAAACAGTGGCCCCATGATTGCTCACTGCAGAAATTGCCGCGCAGATTTCTCTGGGACGGTTGGTTACAATAAACAGGGTCTCCTGTTGATATTTTTTAAAAAGAACATGCAGGGCCTGGGTGGAAACAAATTGAAAAATGATCGAATACAGCGCCTTATCCCAGCCAAAGAGTATGCCCGCAACAGCAAGGACTAGCGTGTTAAACACCAAAATAATATTCCAAGAATCCATCCCTTTTTTCTCAGACAGAAAAATGGCGATAAAATCCGTGCCGCCGGTAGTGGCGTTCATGGCAAGGCAGAGGCTGATCACTAGTCCGTTGATCATACCGCCGAAAATACTGATCAGCAGCGTATCATAGGTAATGATATGGGCCGGGATCAGATCGGTAAATACACCGGTAAGCAAAATCATCAGACAAGAATACAGGGTAAACTTTTTGCCAATAAACCGAAACCCAATATACACTGGTACTGCGTTTAAAATCAGGTTGACCGCCGTATAGGGAATCGACCGGTGAAAAAACAGTTCCGAAATACGCTGGATCAGCAGGGTGAGGCCTGTAGCACCACCGGGAAACAGGCCGCCCGTCTGAACAAATGTATTGATATTTGTTGCCAAAATCAGCGAGGCAATAATGATTACGAAAATACGTTTCCCGTCTTCCTTGATGCTGAACTTCATACTGCCACCTCAATCATTTTACCGAAAATCTTGCTGCCGCTTCTGTCAGCAGCCACAGCAGGAGCTGAATCAGTAGGAGTCGGGCTCCGCCGATGATGGTATGTCCCGCAGAAATGTCAAGAACCGTCAGCAGCCAGAGGCAAATAGATCCCAGCACAGACAAAGCCGAAAGGAATCTTCCCATACGACAGCCCATTCTGGCGCCTGCAACCAACCGGCTATAGTTCTCAATACCGTCACCAGTGACATATCCACAGGTGGTTCCCTGCGCAAATAGCGAGGGCTGGGCCAAGCTCTGCCGTGTCTCAATCTTGGGACATACGACCGCCCCCACCGACACTTGAAACCATTTCTTAACAAAAGCAGGATTAACACACAGATTCTTCGTGGCAGCCAACGCAGTCAGCGTCCTGTCGCGTACAATACGACGAAACCCTCTTACAGCACCGGATTTCACGCGGTACTTGATGGCAAACAATCCGGCAACTGAACCATTCAGTGCAATGAAGATACCTCCCTTGGGCGCATCTCTTGGCGGCATAGCCCCCATAAGCTGCATAAAATTATAGGTACCCACTGCCACCAGAACGCCGTTAATCCGGCCCAAGAGCCCGCCTTCGTTTACTTGAAAATAACTGACATGCCAGATTTGGCCGCCGGTTTCCCGGAGAAGTCGTCTGAATGGCTCACTTAACCCGTTATCGGCCCGCAGCACCAGGGATGCTCCATAGGACACCAGCAGTTCCGGGGTCTGATTTCCATAAACTTTTACACCCTTATGGGTAATGGTTCCTTTGGGGAACAGGTCTCTGTCGTAAATCAGCATGGCTTTTTTTCCGGAAAGCGCTTTCATGCCAAACCATCCCGCAACAGCTCCACCATTTCCAAGGGCACGGCTTAGAAGCTCAAAGGGTCTGGCACAGCAAAGCGCACCGCCTACCGGCATGGCAACGGTCAGCAGCGTCACCAAAATTGTCAAATAACTTCCCGCTGTTTTTGCAGAGAGATATGCACTGACAATCAGCGCCAAAATCAGAAGCAACAGTCCGTAAACTGTCCATACACTGTGCCATGCGTCCGGGATCTGCTGGTGTCTCACAAAACCAGCAGTGCTGGCCGGCGCTTTTCCAATGCAGTCCGTGTGTTCCCATTTGTCCCGGGCAATTCGCACACCAATTCTGTTTTTCCCCATAATCACTGTTCGCAATGCACGCAGTTTGCCTTTGCTCGCCATAAGATCCGCTGTGCCGGCAAAACACCAGCCCATCACCAGCAGAGGCAACAGCGTCTGCGTATTCTGATAAATCGCCGCTTCTGCCATACTTAAAAGTGTAGTCAGCAGCAGCAAGGACTCAAAGGAAAATCGAAGATAGAAGACATCTTTAACAGCCCGATATACGCAGTGCCAGGAAGACAACATGGCAACCAGTGCCAGAACCAATGACACCGTAACTCCCGTAGAGCCCCCCAAAAAGCCCAAGAGCATCCAGGAATACTTCCTCCCCGTCAGTGAAAGGGCCATCAACAGTAATATTACATATCGGACTGGTGACATGACTTGGCATATTTTAGAAAGCCAAGCCTGATGCTGTTCTGCAGACTTTAGAGAAGCATTGGAACCAGGCAAATCCTGTCGCTGTCTGGTTTGAATGTCGCCAAACATCATACCCAGCAGTTCCATGGTCCCCACGCGGACATTGCTTTTTGGTATTTTCTTCTGCTTTGCCCCGGGCTTAGATACAGGCACTTCTGTAGTCTGCCCAGCCGTATGTACATTCGGTACGGCAATAGGTGTCGGTTCAGCCTTCGTATCCGTCAGCTTTGGCGTAGGATGCGAAGCCGACTGTGCAGGATTTGTGCCAGAGGCAACCTCCGGAGGTTCTGGTGCGTGCGGTGCACTGGCCTCAGATTGTTTCGCGTCAGATCTATCTGGAACCGCTTCTGCTTCTATTTCAGCATTGCTCTGAGGGTTCTTCTCCGAAGAATCTGTTGGTACATTGATGATTTCCGGACCGGACGGCTCTACCGCTGCCGCCACCGCCTGTGCAATGGCATTGGCGATTTCAGATTCTGATTGGACTTGGAATTCCGGTGCAGAATCCGTTGTCTCTTCCGGAAAAAGTACCGCCTCATGCTCCAGTTCTGAATCCGGCTTTGGGGAAGGAGCATCTTCCTTTTCTTCCGAAAAGGGAGCAATTTCAGAAGATGCACCCGTATCTTCTGGAGGTTTCTGAATTTCCGGCGACAATTCCTCCATAATTTCTTCCAGGGAAAACTCCTCAGAGGCAGAAGCGCCTGCAATCAGGCGCATGGTATCGAAATTCGATTCGTCATTGGGCATTTCCAATCAGCCTTTCGGTTATTTTTACGATCTTTGCCGCAAAACCTCATAGAGAAGAATTGCTGCGGCATTTGAAGCATTGAGAGAATTGATCTGCCCCTTCATGGGGATACTGACCATGAAATCACAAGATTCCGCCACCAGGCGACTCATCCCGGAACCTTCTGATCCAATCACAATGGCACAAGGTCCTTTCAAGTCCGTTTGATACAGGGAAGATGACCCATCTGCAGCTGTACCATAGATCCAGACGCCACAGGCTTTGAGTTCTTCCATGGCCGCAGTAAGATTAGTGACCCGGGCCACCTTCATATATTCCAGGGCTCCCGCAGCTGCTTTGGCGACCACCGCAGTTAGTCCAGCGTTCCGTCGCTTTGGAATGATGACTCCATGGGCTCCGGCACATTCCGCCGTCCGAAGTATTGCGCCTAAGTTGTGCGGATCGGTTATCTCATCGCAAATGACCACCAGCGGCGGCTCTCCCCTGTCCGCTGCCGTTGCCAAAATCTCTGCAATGGAGCTATATGACGCGGCAGAAGCCATGGCAATAACGCCTTGATGAGCCCCAGTCTGACTCATGGTATCCAGCTTCCTTCGGTCACAATAGGTCACCACTGCACCGTTTTTCTTCGCCAAAGAGGCAATATGACGCAGGGTGCTGTCGGTATCACCGGAAGCAATGAAAACTTTATCTATGGTACGACCGGATTTCAACGCCTCAGTAACGGCGTTGCGGCCCTCCAGCATACCCTCATTGGGCGTATCTATAAATTTTCCCATAATTCCTCCAAAAGAATCGTACTCAAAATCGCTTTATTATACCACGAAACAGGAGAAATGGGCAACACAAAAAATGGTGTTCCGCGATTCCCTTTTCACCTGTATTTTCAACCGCTTCGAACTACAAATGGATGCGTTAACAGAAAGTTTACCAATCCAAATTGGGAATCTGTTGTTTTCAGAGGAATTGTATGATATATTTTTAGTGATCAGGATGCTGTGTCCAAGCAGCCTGAATTGTCTCAAAGGAGGCGTTTTTGTGAGCGCACCAAACAACCGTGACCCAAAACGGTCTTCGGCCGATAATAACGGAAATCAAAATAAGCCAAAATTTAACACCATTTTGCCCATTGCGGTACTGGCAGTGGTGTTCGTTTTGCTGATCAACTTCCTCTACAGCAATTATGCTGCCTCCAGGATGGAGGAGATCAAATATAATGAATTTCTGGAAATGC